>JAFLBY010000052.1 GCA_017302855.1 Candidatus Kapaibacterium sp. | reverse complement strand
AAGAAAAGATTGTAGATCTGAACTTTAAGAATACGGAACATCTTGGTCAAAGCGATATAGACAGGAAAGTGATTTATGATATCTATTGTGAGAATGAAAAAGGCGAGAAATTTATAGTAGAATTACAAAAAGCAAAGCAAAATTATTTCAAAGAGCGAACAATTTATTATTCGACTTTCCCAATCAGAGAACAAGCAGAAAAAGGCGAATGGAATTATAATTTACAAGCGGTGTATTGTGTAGGTATATTAGATTTTACATTTGATGATTATGAAACAGAGCCGGAAAAGAGCGAAGTAGTTCACACGATAAAGTTGAAAAATCAACATGGTAAAGTATTTTACGATAAATTAACATTTATCTATATAGAAATGCCGAATTTCCGATTAAAAGAGGAAGAACTTAGGACACGTTTGGATAAATGGCTTTATTTTATTCGACATTTGGAAGATTTTCAAACAATTCCATCAATATTTTCTGATGAAGTATTCAGTGAAGCATTTGCGAAAGCAGAATTAGCAAAACTTGGTACAGCAGAATATGCGAATTATGAGCATAGTTTGAAGATATACAGGGATTTAAAAAGCGTGATAGACACAGCGTATGATGAAGGCAAGATTGAGGGAAAGATTGAGGGAAAGATTGAAATTGCACAATCTTTGAAAGAGTTAGGAGTTGCTATAGAAACCATAATTCAAGCAACGGGACTCACACAGGAAGATATTGAAGATTTGTAAATATTAAAAAAATATACAAAAATCTACGGTTTAATGAGTGGTAAAACTCATCGTAGAGATAGTGAAGATCCCTAGTAGAGGTATTCCGATGTTAATACAACCGGGAACAGATCAATAAATTTAATATAGTTATTTATGGTGTATTCAGTTAGAAATAAGAAAATCAATTGGTTGAGAGTAAATGTATTGTATTCCTATCAGTTTTGGTTTATTTCATTGGGGCTATTTTTATCGTCTAACTTAAGACTTCTTAGCGAAATTTCTGATAGTGATGATTCTGTACTCTTTGATGTAAATAGATTTCTATATGTAAATGCCATTTCTACTTTGTTTGTTATGGCGCTTTATCTACCAAGGTTCTATTTAGATAGAGCGTGGTCACTCTTGGATTGTTGTCTCTTCGATGCGGAGAATCAAACAATAGAGTTTCAATATTATTTCTTAAGTGTTAAAAAAACACTGTCCGTTTCAATGACATCGGTGCAGTATTTAGAAATATGTCGAAAAAGACCTTTGTCAGATAAAATAATGAAAGAACAAAAAGTTTATATTAATAATAAACTTTTATTTGTTATCTTTTGCGATGGTTCATCTGTGAACAAGAATAATTATGATGTTCTTCGCCATCTGTTGCAAAAATTTTGCACTAAAAAAGAAGATACGTATTAGTGATTTTAATTATCATAAAGAGTTAGTAATTAATTAATCGCCGATACATTCATTTTTACACATTATTCGTATGAAAAAAATATCTTGTAAACCATATTTAATTAATAGATTAGTGTTTGTGTTGTTGTTAGGTGTGCCAATTTTGTTGTATTTCTTCGATACTGACACATGAGATGTACTCACAAACACTGTGATGTTAAATACTGTTTTTACTGTGTTTATGTTTTATCTTACTCGAAATGAGGTTTGTATAATGATTATGATACTGTTTGTTGCCAAAGAATAAAATAATTATTATTGTGTATGAAAAGGGAAAATCAACAAAACATCTTATCATTACAATGAATGTCGAGATTTCAATGACTGATGTTCTTGATGCTGATGGTATTGTAATGTTGTGCATAACAATATAATGGTTAAAAAGATGCAATTACTCGGCTTCCGAGATTTGAATAATTGTGTTTATACTACAAAGTAATTCTCCTTGTGGATTAAATACTGCCTTGCTTATAGCGTTATTGCGAACTTCATATTCTACAGTTGCAATTTGTAATGTGATTGCATTATCTAATGTCAAAAGTAGTTGTTCAATGATATAATGTTTTGGCTCAATCATTTCCATGTCATCATTGAGGTCATAATACCAAGTAAATCGCGTTTCAATATTGGTAATAATATTGCCATGCACTCGCCGCAACAATTCTTCATTATGCGTAAGAGTATAAAATTCTATGCCATCTAAAAGTTTTTCCGCTCTGCCGAATGATGTGTCGAAGAGCTCTTGTTCTTGGTTCCAAGTGATTGAAAACACGAAGTCATCGCCATACAAAGAGATACCACCATCAACAACAAAACATGATTCTGATAAAAAGGAATAAGAATCGCTATTCACAGTAAACAATCCGATGGTATTAATTTTTTTATGAAGAAGTACGGATGATAATTCCTCTGTTGATGCAAGTGCCATAATAAAGTAAGTAAAATTCTAATGAATAATAGTCAATTAATTGTTTTAAAAAAGGAAAACATTGTTGCTAATTTCGTTTTTTGTATTAATCGGTTAATGAAAATAAAATATGATAAAAACTTATTGTACAGTAATGGTAATTTCATTACTTTCCAGCTCTATCCTCGGCACTTTAGCCAATAAATCGGACATTGTTTTTATGTAATTTTTAGCACATGCCGAATCACAACCACCGTGAACTACAAATCCATCCGGCAGTGTGGTCTTGGGAAGTTCACGGATAACAATTTGTCCACCGAAAAATGTATTGATGTCATCTGATTTTGTTGAGTAATGGAATCTAATTTTATAGATGCCGGAATTTCTAAATGATTCAGGGTTGAGTACTGAACGATCAGAGAAAAATCTTCGTTCATTGATTTCTTCAAAGGGATTAAACTTCTGACCGGGTTCGACCACGACAAAATCTTCAACACTTAAAGGATTCATATTGCCGCATCGCATAAATGGGATGGTGTCAGGAACCGGCTTATGAATGGTGAAGTAACAATATGGATAACGCCATTGAACACTTGAACCGTCTAATGAACCGATGAACATAACCGCATTATTACTATTATTGATGATATGAACAGTAAATTTAGGTAGCTCTCCGATGCTATATTCTGTTTTGTCAGAAGTTAAGACACATATAAATTCAGAGGTATCTGCTTGGGGATTATTAAAAGCAAAGAAAGCAAAAGCTAATGACAATATCAATTTCTTCATTGATGAACCCCTTCTGAATTGGAGAATACAGAGTAGTTAATAATTTCTTCCCTTCAAAACTACAAAACTTCAGTGGAACAGGCAAGAATGTATAAGTGCAGCTTGCAGCGTCATATATCAGATGATTGTTCATGCAATCGGGTGTGTTTATTGCTGTTTTGAGATGATATTTACACTTCAAACTAAACAGACTGATTTTGGAGTTTTCAGTTTTTTCAAATCTCTACAATTTCTTTAATCATGGTATAGTAATGTACTTGAGCAATGCACAATCGGTCACATTATTGAGAATCTGTTGTATCAATCATGTTTTCATCATTGCCTGAATCGTATCAAAGTCGCTATGTGTTTTGGGTGAGAATATACAAAGCTGCTATCGAAGTTGTCCGACGATGCTTGGTAATACAAATGCGACCTCATGCGCAAAAAATGTTCGGAAGTGATACAAACAACAGGATACTCGACTCATTACACTTGCTCGATAACCTTTAATTTGGTCTATGGCACTAAGTTTTTTGTTATTTTGCAGTTGCACATTTTCACATGGCAGACACAAACACAAAATATCAACGGATAATCACCGACAAATGAGCGTATGTATTACAGTGTTTACAGATATAACTTTTTGTTTCGCATGGCTTTATGCTTTTGCGCTCTGTTGTGCTGTGTTGTCGCTTCTTTGCCCGCCCAAATTGATAATGAAGGCAATGCCGAGTTAAGTCGCAATATTACCTCGCAAGGCAGAGAGTTCTGGATTGCCATACCGCAGAATGATTATGCAAATCCTCTTGTGAATGCTTTAGAAATTTACGTGACCTCTTCTCAGCAAACGACGGTGACAGTAGAGCATGCTGCCTCTCGTTTTGTTATGACCAAAGAAGTCAAGCCCTATTCGGTGACTACATTTACCACACGTGATGCTTCGGCATTGTGGAATTGGGAATTAACAAAAAGCGAAATCCCCCAATCCGGTGCTATCCATGTTACGGCAGAGCATCCTGTGTCGGTCTATGTGATGAGCGCAAAAGAGCGCAGTGCCGATGGATATACGGCTTTACCTTTACAGGCATGGGGCAGAGAATATCTGCATTGTGCTTATTATGACCATTATGATCAAACATTGGTCAAAGAATGGGGTGGTGGTTTTGTGGTGATTGCCGCAGATAATGGCACCGAGATAACTCTTCGATTACGAGGCAAAAATATCACGGGTTTGGGAAGAACTGTCGGTGGCAGAACTATTCCCAACCAACAAAAAATTATCTTGAATAAAGGAGAAACCTATGTTGTCCAAGGCAATGGACAAACATTGGGCACATTTGACTTAACGGGAACAAGTATTTCGGCAAATAAACCAATTGGTGTAATTTCCTATCATCAAAGAGCAATGTTGCCATCGAATAATCAAAATGGTCGCAGCTACCTTGTGGAAATGATGCCTCCTGTGCATGCTTGGGGTAAAAAACATGTGGCTTTGGAATATCAGCGTGAAGGCAAAGGTGACTTTTTTCGGATACTTGCCGCAGAAAATGATACACGCTGGTCACTCAAATATTATGATAAAAATACGGGTAGATTATTGCGACAAAGTCAAGAACGCGTATTGCAGGCAGGAGAATTTTATGAAGAACTAAACAGCTATGCAGGCAGAGGTCAGGCGGAAAGCATAAGAGGAGTGAGCGTATGGGAATCGAATAAGCCCGTCCTTATTATGCAATATTCGTATTCGACATTTTGGGATAATACTAATGATTATGATCCCTTTATGACTATTGTTTCTCCTGTGGAACAATATATTACAGCAAGTGTATTTCAAACACCAACTTTACCTTCTTTCCAGACCCATTGGTTTAATATGATTGTTGTGGGTGACCGAGCTGACAGCAGCCATAGTAAATTGAAATCTATTCAGCTTGATGGTCAGCCATTATGGCAAATTCAGCCGCAATTATTACAAAGAAATATTCCGGGAACAGATTTATATTGGGCACAAATTAAAGTAACACCGGGTTCGCATTTAGTTGCCGGCTCCACTCCTTTTACAGGTCATATTTATGGGTTTGGAAATTTTAATTCTTATGGCATGCCTGCTGCGATTTCCTTAAAGCAATTACATCGCTTAGACACTTTACCTCCTGTCATAACAAAAAAAGATTCATGCGGCACCTATCATTGTAAAGTCACCGAATTGCGTAATGAATCGGGCGATCCTCGTTTGGTGCAAAAAGATCAAGGTATTTATTCGATTGAACTTGTGGATTATTTATCGAATAATTATCGGATGAAATACAGAACAGCTCCTATAATTCCTTATGACCCTATTGCTTGGGTATTCGATTATACACTTGAAGTTATTAATCCCGCTCTCGATGCAGTGGGCATTGTCACCATACTCGATCGTGCCGGTAATGCCGTGACCGATACGGTACGCTATTTCAGCCCCGATATACGGATTCGCTCCCAATCATTAGACTTTGGCGCAGTTCGTTCGGGCACAGAGCAGCGGCGAACACTCGTTATTGCGAATACAGGACCTGTGCCTTTAGTGATGAATGCGCCGAGTATGCGTCAAGGTATAGTGTTCGCTGTGGAATCAAACCAAACCGAGTGGATTATCCCCCCTTATGATTCTTTGCTTTTGACAATAGTTTTTAAAGCTCCTGTCGGTATATCGGATAACTTTACCGATGATGTGCGCATTGCCCTTTCTTGTGCAATGTATAATGTGCAGCTCCTTGCGCAATCGGTCAGACCCTGCGCGGAAATAAGTGATATACAATTCGGTAAAGTTATTGTCGGAACAGAAAATTGCACCAATGAAGCATTAGGGAATGGTTGTAAAATTACCAATCAAGGCAGTGATACGCTTGTGGTATATGGCATAGACATACTCGGCTCATCGCAAATGACTGCGATAATACCCTCCGATTTATTTCCATTGCATATTCCGCCCAAGGAGTATAAGATAGTGCATAGTTTTTGTTTCAGACCTGAACGTTCGGGTGCAGACAGTGCTGTTATCATACTGCGCTCGAACAGCGATGCCGGATGTCGTGATTCGGCTTGGGCACGGGGAACGGGTGTGAAACCGGGACCGATAAGTAATGATCTTGATTATGGTATTGTGCGCATAAAAACAACGCTGCAAAAGACCATCGAAGTACGCAATAAAGGTACAGCTGCGGTTATTCTTCGTGCAGTAGATATTCTTGATACACAACATTTTACTATCAACAGTATTACTCCTGCATTAGACCCCAATCAAGGCATTGTTCTTCAGCCGAATGATGATCCCATTGTGATTACGATATCTTTTACACCATTGGCTGAAGAGTTTTATGAAACCATAGTGCGATGCTCTTTCGATAATGGTGAGCCGATAGAATCTTTCATTACGGGTAGAGGATATGTGCCGAATATTACAGCAATGGGTTATGTGTTTCCGGATAGCTCGGTAGTGAAGGTACAACATCCAAATATCGGCACATTGTCTGTCCGTCGTTTAAACATTTATGGTAATGCCAAAATTATTGCTATTCATGCTCCGCAATCGGCAGATTTTGTGATTAATGATATACCGAACGGTACAACAATTATCCTTGATGAAAAAAATGAAGAAAAATCTTTTTCGGTGCATTTCACGCCGCAACAGACAGGCAAACGTCGTGATTTTGCACTCGTAGTAAGTGATTGTGTCGCAGGTCCCGAGCCTATAGGTTCTCGTATTGATACCGTCTGGTTTGAAGGGTATGGCAAAGCCATAAAAGACGATGGCACACCCAATATTACAACTATTGATACACTTGATTTTGGTGCAGCCACATTATGCGAGCAAGAACTATATGAGTATTTTTCCATCAATAATCCGGGTGGAACGGATACGCTTATTATCTATGGCTTTGAGTTGATAGAGGGCGATGCTGCGGAATTCGGTTATGAAAATCTCGATGAAGAAGTATATATTGTACCGAATCAACCCAAGCAGTTCAGACTTCGTTATTCTCCTCAAAGTGTAGGCGACGCCTATGCCATAATCCGTATTCTTGATAATATCGGCTCGACCAAGACAATAGTAGTACGTGGTAAAGGACATACTATTCCGGTTCGTTTTGAAGTGCAATCCAAACGACGAATCGAGCCGGGAGAAGTGATTCGTGTGACTATTGTTGTCCATTCTGCCGATATACATAAAGCACAATGCCGCAAACTTCGCATGAACATAACATGGAAAACCAAACAAGCATACTATGCAGGTCAGGTGCGAGTGAATACGCTGCTTGCTCCATCGTGGAAGCTGAGTGCGGCTCCGTCCATTGCCATCCGTGATAGCCTCACAATCATGAGTTTTGATGTCGAAGGTGCTTTGCCTTTGGCTTCTGAGGGCACATTAGCCGAGTTTGATATACGCTTACTCGTTTCCGATGAATCACTTGTGCCATTGTCGCTTGATGTGGAAATACTGCATAATGACCATTGCGCAAATATAGAAACCACCGATACCGAGATAGAATTAACGGCATGCTTTGTTGGTGCGCCAACGATTAGTACAGGAAAAGTACCCATGACAATGAGTATTGAAGCTCATGCCGAAAATCTGCTCCTACATTATTCTAGTTCATTAGGTATGGCTGTACATTTTGAAATATATGATGCTCTTGGTGTACTGATGAAAACAATAGTTACTCCTCCAAATACTAATGAAGACTATCATACAATACCGATTGATATGGGAGGAGTAAGCAAAGGATGGTATGCTTGTATTATGAAATGTGGACCTTACAGGATAGTGTCGCATACTATTTTACAGTAATTTTGTGACAACAGATATTTTTCTCGGTTATTACAAAGGAAAGATACTCACAATGAAGAACGAATAAACTGCCCGGCAGCTTTGTCTTCTGTTCTTGTTTTCATGGCAAAAAAAATACTATATACTATATTTATTCAACGGATGGAGTTCTACACAATGAAACATGTGTTCCCAAAATTGTATTACGGTTTAATGGCAGTGCTGGCTTGCTTTGCTCTCACGGTAAGCGCAGATGCACAAAATGGTAAGGTGCCATTGCCGGAAGAAATGCTCAATAATACAGCACAAGGCAATGAATTTTGGCTTGCGGTGCCGGGCAATGATGACCCGCAACAACCGGTTAATGCTCTCGAATTTTATGTGACATCATCGTATGATACGGAAGTAACAATCGAAGCACCGGGTTTCGGTTTTAAACGTACCGAAAAACTTAAAGCATTCAAAGTAGTAACATTTTCTTCTTTAACACAAACAGCATTCCATGCTTGGGAGATCTGGAATAGTGAAGAGAAAATGAAAAGTGGTATCCGTATTTGGGCACCTCGTCCTATCTCGGTTTATGTTCTCAATGGTAAATCGGTGTCATCCGATGGTTATCTCGGCATTCCGACCAATGTATGGGGCACACAATATATCCATAACAGCTATTATGATTTTGCAGAGGTAAGACCATGGAAATCAGGTTTTACCGTGGTTGCTAAAGATGATCAAACAAAAGTGACTATTACGCTTAAAGGAAAAGGAAGATCTATTGCTAAAACCGTCAAAGGTCGCAGAATAGGCGATACATGGTCAGTTATTCTTGATAAAGGCGATACCTATACAGTTATGGGCGATGGAACAACACAGGGTGGATTTGATCTCAGCGGCAGCAGTATCACAGGTGATAAACCAATTGGGCTTCTTTCGTTCCATCAACGTGTTATTCTTCCCTTCAATGCTCAAAATGGTCGTGACCACATTATCGAAATGTTGCCTCCTGTATCGGCATGGGGCAAAACATTTTATACAGTCGAATATGCCCGTGATAATAAGGGAGATTTTTTCCGTGTTGTAGCATCGAAAGATAATACGACTGTGGAAATGGTCTATATGGATAAAAAAGAAGGAAATGTTCTTGGTCGCCGAACAATAAAATTGCCTAAAGCAGGTGATTTTTGGGAAGATTACAATTATTGGATAGGCAGAGGTGAAATAGAAGGTATCCGTGGTGTCTCTGTGTGGAAATCCAATAATCCTGTTTTGATTTGTCAGTATTCTTACTCGGCTAATTGGGATAATGGGGATGAATTTGACCCATTTATGATTGTTCTAACGCCTGTGGAACAATATCTGAAAGGAACAGTATTTCAAACTCCTGCTAATGCTGCCTATAATAAAAACTGGTTTGGTATTATCGCCGAAGGAGATGACCCGAAAGTAGATCCAACTCAAAGAAAATTACGGTCAATTGTGTTTGATGGCGATACTCTTTACAAAAAATATCCGCAAATTTTATTGAATCGTATCCCCGGCTCTAATTATTATTGGGGACATTTGCAATTTGCTACGCCCGGACATCATTCCATTGAGTCCAATACACGTTTTGGTGGTTATATTTACGGGTTCAGTAACTTCGACTCTTATGGTTGGCCCGCTGCCATGGCTTTTCGTAATACCTCAGTTCTTGACACCGTAAGACCGCCATTGACCAAAACAGTAGAATGTGGTGATTTTCTTTTTGAAGGAACCGAATTAGTCAAAGATCCGCGTGTTGGAACACCAGCTGCCGCAGGAAAAGACTCACTCCAAGAAGACACGGGTATTATCGGCATTGAACTTGACTCAGTAAAAAGTTTTAACTATAAACTGGAAATTACTTCTCCGAAAGAACTTACTCGCGAGCCAAAAGTCACGAGAGCGAAATTCAAAGTCAGTGTGATTGACAAAACAAAAGATGCTTATGCCATTATTATTGTTAATGATCAAGCTGATAATTTCTCTTATGATACTGTCTATTATTTCGCCGATAAAATAGGCATGGACCCTGCTATTGCTCAATTTGGCAAGGTGCGGCTCGGCACGACAAAAACAATGGATGTCAAAATTATCAACAAAGGTAAAGATTCGGTAAAAATCAAGGAAATTACATTGTTGATGAAGAAAGAATATACGATTATTGCCGGAATGGTTCCGCCGGAACTTACGCTTGCCAGTGGTGCAAGTCATACCGTAACGATTGAATTCAAACCGGAAAAAGAAGGCAAAAATGACCAAGATCCCGAGCTTGCCATTGATTCTCTGCTTGTTGTGACAGAGTGCGCCAAATTCCAATTCCCTGTCAAAGGTCGCGGCGTGCGTCCTTGTATTGAAGTAGAGCCGCTGTGGGATGCGGGCGTGATAAGTGTCAATAGCGAAAAATGTAAAACTTTGGGCACAAATGTAGGATTACGTATTGTCAATAAAGGTACGGATACATTAACAGTGACAGGAATCACCGGTGTTCGTTTACCATTTACCACAACGATTACTTTCCCATTCAAAGTGCCGCCGGGTGCTGAGTATTTTGCAAAAACTGTATGCTTTAAACCGACAACAGAAACCGCTGACAGTATCAATGTTACCTTAGAATCAGATTCACAGGGGGCTGACTGTTCGCCCACATCTTTATGGCGGGGACGCGGCAAAACACCGGGACCACAGATTACCGATTTCCCATGGGATATCTATCGTATCGAAACAATACGCACGGATGGTCTGGTCTATGTTTTCAATGATGGGGAAGATGATGTAACATTGACAGGTCTTGCTCTTAAAGATCCTAATGTGACAGCATTTACGATTACAGGTACTGATCAAGGTACTATTTCACCCAATACACCGTATGTATTGCGTGCGAAAAAAGCTAATCAATTAACTGTAAATGTCCAGTTTATTCCAAAGGATACCATTAACTATACCAATCAGATTGTTGCATCGTTCAAAGAGCAAATTGCTGATCCTGTGGAAGGCACTCTTTCAGGTGGCGGTAAATTGCCTGTGATTAAACCAACAGGTTATATTTTCCCTGATTCAACAGAAGTTTCAAAAAGTGCTGCTGCACCGGGCTTCGTGACTATACGCAATCGTTCAGGTAATTCCGATTTGTTCATCGAATCAATACGAGAAAAAACAGATGAAGGAAATACTCTTGATTTTGATTGGGCAGCAAATGCAATACTTGATAATATTACGATTCCACCATTAAGTTCAATACAAATACCGGTGACATTCACTCCAACGAATATTGGCCGCCGTTATATTGTGGTGAATATAGTCTCCGATGCGGCTGCGGCTGTTCAACCGGGCAATCAAGAACCACGCGTTACCGATACCGTCCATGTTGTCGGTTATGGTTGGAGAGATGCTTCCGGTGCGCCAAAGCCACTTATTGCAGGTATTGATTTCGGAACGCGTATGCTTTGTGATACTCCGCAAGACAATGTGGTTATCTCTAATGATGCATCAGCTACAGATGTCATGATTCTCCGTAAAGTTATCTTTGATGGTGACCTCAATGCATTTACTATTGATACAGCAGCATTGCAATTACCGCGCACATTAGCAGCGGGTGCGGGAACAGGTACTGATATTAAAGTGACATTTACTCCACATCTTGCTACGCCTTCTCCGTATAAAGTGGATGTTCTGGCATATTATGTGGGCAGCACCGAACCGATTCGTACAACAATTATCGGTGAAACGAGAATTGTTCCTACAACATACGATGTGCGTGTGGAAGGTAGTAATGCAGTAAGAACAGAAGCCGGTAAAGTCCACAAAGTTTCCATCATTGCTAATAGTCCGGATTGGACAAGTGCCGATGTGAAAAATCTTACACTTACTTTGAAATATGACAGACGCTTGATGTTTGTGCAAAACGTCACACCAAGAACAGGGTGGAGTGTCGGACAACAAACAGTCACAGCAAATTCATTGACATTACCGTTGAGTTCTAATACGCCGATACAAACAAATGGCAGTATAGTGGATATTGATTATTTACTTACTCTTGCCGACAGTTTGCAATGGGATGTTCAACTTGAAGCAGATGTGATGGATAGAACCAAATGCGTGACAACGGCAACAACGCCGATGGCATTCAGTATTACCAGTTGCTTTGAAAACGCACGCCTTATTGATGTTGGAAAAGGTCCGATGCAGCTTAATCCACCTACTGAAGGCATGAATGGTGAAGTGACCATTAACTCCTCCGTTGGCATTGCAACAACAGTCATGTATGAAATAGTCAATATACTTGGTGAAGTTGTAAAAGTCTATGGTGGAGCTAAAGTTGAAGCCGGCAATTATTCGATTATTGTTCCGCCGAATACATTAGAGCGCGGTACATACTTCGTTCGCATGACAGCAGGTCCGTACACAATGTCACAACAATTTATGATTATCAAATAATCATTATTGTTCATTCCAATTTCATTCATAAAGACCATGTGAATATTACTCACATGGTCTTTATTTTTATACCATGATTGCAGTGATTACAAAGATTTTCACAGTTGATTTTCTTCATTTGTAGGGATTTGAAAATACTGAAAACTTTATATTCGGGTATTGTATGACACAGCAATGAAAACCAATGCGATGTACAATATCAGAGTGCTGCTTGTAACTAAAGATACCTGCAAAGATTATTACCGACAATCCGAGATTAAACAGTATGGTTGAATATTTGGCAAAAGCCGATGAAGAGTTATTCGCAATGGTGAAAGCCGAGCATGATGAGCAAGCATTTCGTGTCTTGTATCGTCGTTACGATAAGCGGCTGTTTGCGTATTGCCATCGTGTTGCAGGCACAAAAGAGGGTGCTCAAGACATCTTTCAATCTGTCATTACGGCAGTATATGATAAGAGAGAGCAATTTCATGGTGGCAGCTTTGCAGCATGGATGTTCACCATAGCGCGACATACATCGCTTAAGCATACTGAACATACAAAAAGAGCAAGAGCATTCATACCGCTGGAAGATTTCAATGATGTGTTCGCTGATGCTTCAGATAAAACCGGAGAAGATATACTTTTGCGTGAAGCTCTTCATAAAGCTATGAGATCTTTGGGGCAGGAATTTAGAGAAGTTCTCGAATTACGATATTTTGAAGATTTTTCGTATGAGGAGATAGCGGAGATTGCATCCATCTCTGTATCGCTCGCCAAAGTAAGGGTTTTTAGAGCAAAACAACAATTACACACTATTCTGTCGCCTATATTACGGGAATTGCATCAATGAATACCTCAGATAATACATTACAGCCAATGGATGAATATATAGCAAAAATGCTTGATAAAACCATTACCGAACAGGAAATGGAAACCCTGCAATCATGGGCTGTGCACAATGGTCATTCCGAGATAATCGGTGATTATGAGCGCATTGAAAACGGTTTGCGTTCCTTGCGGCAACATGAACCGGAAATTCCTGCATCAGGTGATTTTCTCCAATCGGTCGAACATTCTATTATTCAATCAATGGCACGTCAAAAATCATTGAATAGTGCCGGAACACTATCGCGTTCATTGTTCGGAGGTATGAATGCTTTACGAACAGGTGCCATTGTCATTATTGCAGGGCTTGCTTCGTATTGGGCATGGACACAATTTGCTACGCATGATCAACAAGTGTACGATGGTCCGCAAAAAACAAACACAAGTATTGCTCAACAATCACCAAGCGTGGAAAAAAATAATCAACCCATAACAATCCCGCAAGTCACGAATACACAAGTGCAAGAAAAAAGAACCATCCCGACAAAAAATTCAGCGAGTAAACAGCACAATGTTTCGGATAATGAAATTGTGCCATCATCGGGTATGGGGTCTATACAAAATCCCGTATCACCAATAGCAACAGAATTAGAAAAAACAAAAAAAGAACTTGAGGAAAAATCAGCCACTGCTTCCGATAATGAATTAATGCAGCTTACCATGCGTGCCGGCATTCTCTCTGTGGAAAGCGGTAACAGTGCGATGGCGCGTGAATATTTGCATAAAGCATTAACCCTTGCACAAAAAACACATTCTATGCCAACACAAGGGCATATATGGGGAAGACTTGGGATGATTGAATCACGAGCGAATAATACCGAAAAAGCAAGAGAATATTATCAAAAAGCTGTAGATATATTAAAACCCATTGATGGAAATTATGAACGATGGGAATCGGAGTTGCAACGTTTAAATCAGTAAAACAAAAGGGCTTGAAAAAGCCCTTTTGTTTTTGTATTCTATTTTTTCTACGACATTATTGTACAACAACAAATGAAAAGGAATCGGAACGATTTCCCGCTTCAAGATGTGCTATATAAAGACCTGTCGGCATTGATGATACATCTAATTTCATACTTTTCCAACCATAAGAACTTGATGCTTTTTGTAATTGTTCCGTATAATGACACTCTAAGAACCGAGTTTTTTTTTGGATGCTAAAATACACTTTTTGCTGTATATATACGGATAGAAGTTACACTTTTTTTCCCAAACTGAATTGTGTTATTTAGAGACAGCAAACAAAGAAGATTTTTGATATCCTCCTGCGGAATATTGTAAAATATACACTCCTAAAGGTAAACGACTTATATCCACAGTAAACCGTGCAGTAGAGCCATTATTTGCCTGATTCGCTTCGCGAGAATAATCAGCAACTTCATTGCCAAGTATAGAAAATACTTTCACAGTCAAAGGATTATTTTTTACACTATAAAGACCATAAAGAATAATTTCCATCACAGATAAAGCAGGCGAAGGTTTCGTTTCAATATAAAAATAGCGATTAAAGCTACCTTCTTCTATATCTTCTTTTGCGCTTGTGATGGTAAGTAATTCTCTGGGCAGAATACATCGAACATAACGATTATTATTAGTAAAAAATATTGTCGAATCATTGGGACCGCGTAATATATGTCTATACCCTCTGATGGGATCACCCTTATATCCGTAATTATTGTCCAATGGATATAAAGTCCATGTTTTTCCCCTATTTATTGTCATAAGTATAGAATCACCACTCAAAAGAAGAAATCCTAAGTTTTTGTTGTGAAAATACATATTAGCTATTCCACGATAACCGCGAGGTATAAAAAAATTTGGTGTTACTTTCCATGTTTTACCTAAGTCATTAGATATGATTGTGCTATCTGTTGTTGTCATTCCTATAAGAGTATCACTGTCAAATAATCGAGTTAACGTTGTAAAAGCAATGTTATATGAACTGTCCTTATAGACAATAGAAAACGATGTTCCGGCATCCGTACTTTTATATAAAGTATGAATCAAGTAGTAGCCGATTGGATATTTTACAGTATCTTTATTAGATATAAATTGTTGTGATCTCACGAACAAAGTATCCGGAGAAAAAGAAGATATATTCACACTCCATCCTTGA
This sequence comes from Candidatus Kapaibacterium sp., assembly GCA_017302855.1. Classification (GTDB taxonomy): domain Bacteria; phylum Bacteroidota; class Ignavibacteria; order Kapaibacteriales; family UBA961; genus UBA2353. The sequence continues at coordinate 3,921 of JAFLBY010000052.1, read as the reverse complement.
TAATTATTAAGTGGAATCCATGTTTTACCGCCATCGTCTGTGCGTGCCAAGCGCAAAGGTTTTTTCCCTGTATTGACATATCCCCTTTGCCGTGTCGGAAAAATAGTTTGTATATTGGAAATTTCATCAGTGCGTGTCCATGTTTTGCCTTCGTCAAATGTTCTTGCTACCATATTGGTATTGCCTGCAAAACGCTGGATACCAAAAGCAGCTACTTCACCATCAGCGGGCGAATGTAATGTTGCCCATTCGGAATCATAGGCAATGCCCGGCTTATCGGTTGTCGGATATTGCAAAATAAATGTGACACCGCCATCTTCAGAATAAGCTATACGCCCGCCATTCATAAAAAGTGAACATCGGTTCTGATCATAAAAATGAATATGACTGACGGTATAATCAGTGCTGTACTGCGTAATATCCGCCCATCTATCCACATTCCATGAAGTAAAATTATCGGAAAATGCAATGAGATTACCATCGCCGACCATCATCCCTTTATCCGGTTTAAGATATGATACTGACGGCAAATATGTTAATGGTCGAGTAAGAGGACTTTTCCATTTTTTGAGATTGAGAGTATCGCGTGTCCATGTATTGCCAATATCTGTTGTCCAATAATAAAATCCACCTTGAGCCGATGCCATAGCAGAATATCCATTATTGGCAATAGCCAATCCTAAAATTTGGTATTGATGTGTTGTATCACTTTGTATTCTCCAATTTTTTCCACCATCATCGGTACGCATAATGAGCGTAAGGTGATATACACCAAAATCACCGGTTCGTTTTAATCCACCGGCAACATATCCAATATTAGGATTAACAAAACGAACACGGGTAAAATCGGCATCTTCGCGTGAAAATAATGAAGACCATGTTTTCCCGCCATCATCGGTACGCAATACAGTACCTTTATTACCAACGGCAATGCCAAAAGTATTATTTGTAAAATAAATATCAGAAAATGAGATACTACTATCTTTATAGATATTTTCCCAAGAAAGACCTGCATCCGAAGTGCGATATATATTACCTTTATCGCTGACAATAAAAGCTATATTGTCATTAATTGACCATACAGCAGACATTGTATTATCAGGAAAATAGCGAATATCCCAATTTTTTCCACCATTCATAGTATGCAGCACTATACCGCTGTCGCCGACAATATAACCGACATCGGGTGAAATAAAATGAAGCCGACGAAAATGTGCTCTTTTGTATGATTCCATCCAAGCCCATGTTTTTCCTGCATTTTCAGAGCGAAGAATTTTACCATGTTCACCGACAATCATCATCACAGAATCAGAAATATATTGTCCGTCATGGCTAAGTGCATTTAAGTTCTGAAAGCGGAAAGGTAAGGTTTGAGAATATGCTGTCGTTATCAGCATGACTGCACATAACACTATAATTTGTATAATATATTTCATGGTCTATCTCCTAAAGAAAAATAAAGCCGAATATAACAAGACATTATTCGGCTTATAGAATATTAAAATGGATCGCAAGGTCCGACAGTGCAACCCGATGGACAGGCTTGTGTGCCAACCCAAGATTCGGATATTTTCGTAATAATTTTATTACCATTTTCATCGCAGCAAAGTCGAAAATCTACAACACAATAAAAACAACAACCTGCACAAGGTTGAGAAGGAACTGTATTTGTTCTGCATCCGGAAGTTGTTAATCGTGTATTAGGTGCTCCGCCGCCATTACCACAAGGTGGGCAGGGCCATTCCAAATTACTTGGATTTTGATTGACCAACTCGACAAACAAAATTTTGATTGGATTTTCACCCGGAGCAAATGGATTGCAATCTTCATCCACAATATCATAGCCATTTATAAATATTTCTGTATAAGGTGCCGACAAACCACCTGTACGAACGCAATAACATACTCTGACAGGACAACTATCAGGAGGTGAGCCGTTATTATTGGGCACCATCACTGTATCACAGATATACAGCCAAGGTGACATAGGCGAAACAGGTCCCGGAAGACTATCCGCCGGACATTGTGCCGCAACACTGTTAGCAAAAAACATGGTACTCATGAGCACAAGGATGAATGTGCTTATGGAGAGGAGTACCCCCCCCCGAGTTTCTCGCGCGTACGAGAAAGGAAGAACTAAAGTGTTCATAAAAGAACTCCTGTAAAAATGTGAAAAATAATGAATACAACAACGGTAGTAAAGCGCGGAATTTATACAGTTCGGCTATGTATAATGGCACTCTATGAGCCGTGGTCATTTTTATGGATGCTAAAATACACTATTTGCTGCATATCTCCAAACATTGCCAACACTTTGTTCTGAAACTATCCGCTATGTTGCAATAACATGAAAAACAGACAGTTATAACAATTATAGAGTTCTCTCATACCAACAGCATATTGATACAAGAAATTCACCCTGCAAAATTGGCTTTGTGCTACAATATTAGTCGGAGAAATTCTGTTGAGAACAATCCTGAATTATGTACCGATAAATATATCCATTGTCCGAATATTTAATCATCATTACCACGTCGGCGCATTTCCCTTTGTATATCTCTATCTTTTATATCCGCTCTTTTATCATGCAATTTTTTTCCTTTTGCCATTGCAAGTTCAACTTTGACAAAAGGTCCTGAAAAATACAAAGACAGCGGCACAACGGTCATGCCTTTTTCTTGGATAGCTGCACGTAATTTTATGGCCTCATTGTCTTTTATCAATAATTTTTTTGGGCGCATCGGGTCATGGTTTTCCCTATTACCAAAATCGTAGGGACTAATATGGCAATGCAATAAGTATAATTCATTATGCGATTTTGAAGGAAAATCGGCATAGCTGTCACTAAGATTGCATTTACCGGCACGTAAAGATTTTACTTCCGTACCTTGCAACATAATACCTGCTTCCAAAGTGCTGACAATCATATATTCATGTCGCGCTTTTCTGTTTTGGGTGATGATTTTTACTGTGCGTTTAGAACGCTCTTCCGGTGTTATTATCATAGAGTAGAGATATTCGTTTTTATGCAAAATTACAATGAAACTTGTCTGCTGATATAGTTTTTCGAGTTAATTAAGAAAGAAATATTCGATGTGTGTGAATATTTCTCGGCAGAATTTATGAATAAACAAAAAAAAGTCTGCCTTCTTTTGAATGAAAGCAGACTGCCAACATATATTTTTTTTGTGACTTATCGTTGCACAATAAAGGGCAAAGACATAGTGCGATTACCGGAACGTAGGATAAGAGTATAGGAGCCATTAGCTAATAAGCCCATATCAAGTTCCATGGCTTTTTCTCCTTGTTGCACATTATTCGCGGTAGCAATAGTCTGAAGTTTTTTCCCTTGTATATCAAAAACCTCAATACTCATGTTATCCAATGATTGAATGGCGTTAAAGTGTAAAGTGACATTATCTTTTACAGGTGCGGGTGAAAGAGCAAGTTGAGTTATGGAGGAAGAAAGGTCATCCACACTCAATACAATACAATCATTGCCCGTACCGAATGTTATTTTCTCGCTCATGCTTTGTGCTACAGTATCGCCATCACTTAAAAACATAATGCGCACTCTGCCTTCATTGGTTGCTGTGACACCTGTGGGCACTGTCCATGTTCTTTTTCCATTGATAATTTGAGTTGCAGCACCGGCTATACGGCTCCATGTTTGTCCATTATTGAGCGAATATTCTAAACGTGCGATGGAATTTTCTGAACCGAAATTACGGGACCACCATTGCAATTCAAATTGTTTGCCCGCACACAGTGTTTCGCCACCTGTCGGTTCTAATAAATCAATGCTCTCTTTGGCGATATTGATAGGAGTTGTTTGAGAAAGAATGACATTGTCGGCTGTACGCACGCGCACGATTACTGTGGGGCTTTGTGCGGTGCCGGGTTTCCATTCTGTGAAGCCGG
>JAFLBY010000051.1 GCA_017302855.1 Candidatus Kapaibacterium sp. | reverse complement strand
AACACCTTTTACTAATAAAGTAAGAGGTAAATATCCTTGATTTCCATCGCGAAAGGGGTCACAATCATTGGTAGATACGGTATAAGTACCACTGCCAAAAAATACATTATAGGAATCTTGTTTAGGATCAGATGCTCCAATCAACATTGCACCACGAGGCGATCGTTTTCCGAGAAGTCCTTGTCCTAAAACTCTTTCATTAATTGATGCCGGATTCACTTCAAAAGGTCGTACAATGTAAAATGTATCGGGTCTGGACGCTTTGCCATCTATTTCTACATGTATAGGAATACGAAACTCACGACGCAATTGCGACCAGTCCCATGAATTAGGATACAGAGATGGTTTTTTCATATCGGGATGAATAAAGAGCTGTGTTGCTATCATTCTTCCTTCGTGACTAACAACAAGCGGTCCGATGATAACTTTATTGGTATCAAGGGGATTGGTACATTTTACCCTTATGCGATCACCCGGATTATTAAGATATATCATCGCATTAACATTATCGTCAGTATTATCTGCACCGAATGTACCTATTGCATCATGTTCTGCAATAAATTCGACATACGTATTCATTCCCGGCGTACCTATGTCGGGAATCATATATGCCAAACGAGGATTTTGTGCACAAAGTTCTGCAGAACCCCATAGCATCAGCAAAAGAAAAAGCAACTTTCTCATAGAATCCTAAGGTGTGGTAAAATGAGGAGAGTTATTATAGACTCTCTATGAAACTTACACAAAATTAAACGGATTTACTATATAGGGCAATGTCAGAAAATACATGAGTGAGTATTTTTACGAAAGAAGAACGCCGATTGTAAGCACAAGACCAAATATCACAAGCAGTTTTGCCGAATCTTGCAAGGATATATTTAACTCTCTCCCATCTCTTGATTTTACCGACTTGAGCATTATCACAGCAATAGGCAGAGTGAGTAATGGTAACAATATCGGGTAAGAATAACCACGAAAATACAGGATGATTGGAAACACAAAACTGAGCAATGTTTGCATATCAAGAACCAATTCTGCATTTTTTCTGCCGATACGTGTTGCAATAGTGCGTTTTTGCGCTTTACTATCTGTTTCTCTATCGCGAATATTATTGATGGAAAGTAAATTGGATGACAAAAGCCCCAAAGGTAAAGCAAGGAACAAAGTATCGTAAGACCAATATCCGGTTTGAGCATAATATGTGCCCATAACTGCCGCTATACCAAAAAAGAGAATAACAAAAATTTCACCTAAACCTTTATAAGCAAGAGGATAAGGACCACCTGTATAAGCCCATGCCATCAGTAATGACAAAAGTCCGATAAGAAGAATAGCCCAACCCGCAATCCATACCAACCATAAACCAAGAGCAAAAGTGACCGTTGCTACCAGTATTGACGCTTTCATCATCATAGACTCAGAAATTATACCAGTTGCCACAGCTCGTAGCGGACCTAATCGCTCTGCTGTGTCAGCACCTTTGCGAAAATCATAGATTTCATTGATAAAATTGGTGAGAATTTGAATCAGTATGGCGCATACCAACGCTATCAATGCCGGTATGAATGCAAAGCCATTATCATGATATGCAGCAGCGCTTCCCACCATCACCGGTAATATTCCGGCAGGCAGTGTCTTGGGGCGTATAGCCGCTATCCATGCTCTGAATGAGGGACTTGTAGGCAATCCGGAATTATGAGTCATTAGTTGATGAAGGACAAAGATGTGAAAGTGAACATTGATGGCATTTCGGACGACGTGCAATACATATCTCCCTGCCATGACTGATAATGAAATGAGTAAAATCTGTCCAAAGTTCTTTCGGTACCAAAGGCATCAGTTCACGTTCGATGATTTCCGGATTTGTAGTCTGCACAAACCCCAGAAGATTCATCAATCGTGTGACATGAGTATCAACGGTTATACCTTCGTTTTTCCCGAACCAGTTACCAAGCAATACATTCGCAGTCTTGCGACCAACACCGGCAAGTGTAATGAGTTCCTCCATAGTGTCGGGGACTTCACCGCCAAATCGCTCGATAATTGCTCTACAACATTCTTGGATATTTTTTGCTTTATTCTTGAAAAAACCTGTAGAATGAATGTCAGACTCAAGTTCAGCTCTTTCAACCGCAACATAATCGGCAGGACTCCGATACTTTTGAAACAAATCACGGGTGACAATATTAACACGTGCATCAGTACATTGCGCAGATAGTATAGTCGCAATCAATAACTCAAAAGCAGAGCTATGGGTAAGAGCACAAAATGCATCGGGATACTCTTGACGGAGTATCCCGATAACGGTTTGCATTTTCGTGACTTTGTTCTTCATTAAAGGTAATTATTATCAGCGAGTTAATTTTTTATAGACTATACGATGTGGTTGATCGGCAGCAATACCCAAGCGTTTTCTGCGATCTTCTTCATATTCCGTATAATTGCCATCGAACCAAAGCACTTGGCTATCCCCTTCAAATGCAAGTATATGCGTACATATTCTATCGAGGAACCAACGATCGTGGGATATAACCACCGCACAACCTGCAAAATTTTGCAATGCTTCTTCCAAGGCACGTAAAGTATTGACATCCAAATCATTGGTCGGTTCATCAAGCAATAAGACATTTGCGCCTTCTCGTAACATTTTTGCTAAATGCACACGATTTCTCTCACCACCGGATAGAACGCCCACTTTCTTTTGCTGATCTTGACCTGTAAAATTAAATTTACCTACATAAGCACGGCTATTGATTGTTCTGCTGCCTACTTGAAGCACATCATCACCACCGGAAATCTCCTCATAGACTGTTTTGTCAGGATCAATCGGGCGATTTTGGTCAATATAACCCAATTTTACGGTATCGCCTATGCGTATTGAACCGCTGTCGGGTGCACTTTCCCCGGTAATCATTTTAAATAATGTTGTTTTGCCCGCACCATTCGCACCGATAACACCAATGATACCTCCGGGAGGCAAAGAGAAACTGAGATTCTCGTATAATAGCTTATCCCCAAATGCTTTACTTATACTTTCGGCATCAATAACTACATTACCCAAACGAGGTCCGGGCGGAATAAATATCTCAATTTCGTCGCTGCGCTTTTCGCCGTCATCTTCAAGCATTTTCTCATAAGCAGAGATACGCGCTTTACTTTTGGCATGTCTGCCTTTAGGATTAAGTCGTACCCATTCAAGCTCGCGAGCAAGTACTTTTTGGCGTGATGATTCTTGTTTTTCTTCCACTGCCAATCGTGCTTGTTTTTGTTCGAGCCATGAGGTGTAGTTACCCTCGAAAGGATAGCCCTGACCACGATCAAGTTCCAATATCCAACCGGCAACATTATCAAGGAAATAGCGGTCGTGAGTTACAGCGATTACGGTACCCGGATATTTATGGAGAAATTGTTCAAGCCATTGCACTGATTGTGCATCAAGATGGTTTGTCGGTTCATCGAGCAAAAGAACATCCGGTTGTTGCAAAAGCAAACGGCATAAAGCAACACGACGTTTTTCTCCACCCGATAATACCCCGACCGATGTGTCACCCGACGGACAGCGCAAGGCATCCATTGCCATTTCTAATTTGGAATCCAAATCCCATGCACCCAAGTGGTCAATCTGTTCTTGTAATTTGCCCTGACGTTCAATTAAAGCATCAAAATCGGCATCAGGATCGGCAAATTTTTCTGAAATACCTTCATATTCTTTGATTAAGTCCACCGTTGCTTGCACACCTTGTTCAACAATTTCTTTGACTGTCTTGGTTGCATCAAGTTCCGGTTCTTGCGGTAAATACCCGAAGGTAATATCTTTATTGGCTGTTATCTGTCCAATATAGTCGGGATCAACACCTGCAATAATTTTTAACAATGATGATTTACCGGCACCGTTCAAACCCAGAACACCGATTTTTGCACCATAAAAGAATGAAAGATAGATATCTTTCAAGACCTGTTTTTGCGGTTTGTGTACTTTACCGACACCCACCATGGAAAAGATAATTTTGTTGTCTGCCATTGTATTTTCAATAAGTTACAATAATATTTCACATATAATTTTGAAGGAATTCACTTTACCGAGCACAAAAATACGAAATCAGTGTGCTGATGTCTTTAACACTCTCTATTACTTCATCGGAATAAACCGCAATGATGCCGAGTTCATGCAATAGCGTAATCCTGTCGGTTTAGGACCATCGTCAAACAAATGTCCCAAATGGGCATCGCAACGCGCGCAACGGATTTCAGTTCTTATGAATTCAAGCGTTTCTTCTGTCTCTTCCACTACATTCTTAGCATGGATGGGCTTCCAGAATGAGGGCCAGCCGGTACCGGAATCGAATTTCGTTTCCGATAAAAACAAATCATTTTCGCAGCAAATACATTGATACAATCCTTTCTGATGATTATCCCAATATTCATTGGCAAATGCTCTTTCTGTGCCCTTTTTACGCGTAACATCAAATTGTTGAGGTGTAAGTGTTTTCTTCCATTCATTGTCGGATTTTGTGACATAGTTCACTTCAACAACTTGTTTTTTTTCAAAGGAATAAACCTTTACATTTGAACTTTTCTTTTTCGTGTCGGAAGAGCGGGCTTCCGTACATCCTGTTTGTAACAATCCGGTGCAACACACCGCAATCATGACAATAAGTGCTGCTCTCATATAGTACCTTTCAGCGAATAGTGTTCTTCCATGACGAAATCAAGGGGGGTTCTATCGTTTCGCTTATCTCAATTTCTGAATTATACCAGACTTTTTCCAAGAATAATCCGTCGGGCGGTGCTGTAAGGCGCGAAGGCAATAAAGAAAATGTATCTATACATTGCTCAAATTCCGGGAGCGACAATTCCTCTGTGCTCAATGACACCAATGTCCCCACGACTCTTCGTATCATACTTCGTAAAAAGTGGCTACCGACAAAACGCAACACTATCGCATCATCATACGCTGTGTATGAACTATCCAGTATATGAACCTTGGTCGAAACTGTTTCATCTTTTTCTGCCGAAAAGGAAGCAAAATCATGGAAACCCTTGATTTTTTCCAAACCTTGTCTAAGAATCGGTAAAGATAGATTTTTCTCAACTGTCCACACATATTTACTTACAAATAATGGCTTTATATTTGACAGTTGATACACATAACTTCGTGCCTTTGCATGATGGCGAGCATGAAAACGTGCATCTGTTTTTTCAAGTGAACGGATGTGAATACCATACGGTAGTTTACTCTGTATTTCTTCTTTTGAGGGCATCGCATCAATATCACAATGTGCAACTTGTCCAATGGCATGAACGCCGCTATCCGTGCGTCCCGATCCATAGACACTTATGTCTTGTTGATAGAGCATTGAGAGAACTTCATTGAGAGTTCCGGCAACTGTTTTTGCATTTTTTTGCGCCTGCCAACCCGAAAAACGAGAGCCGTCATAGGCGATTATCAGTTTGTAACGAGCCATACAAGCATTATCCCTTTCGCATAATTAACTTGGTCAATCGTAGATATGGGGTTAATTTTGCGCAATAAAATATCGAACAGTTTATCCATTTATACGATTCATCATTGTGTCAAAAGTAGCAAAAAAGAAATCAACAGCACAAGCAAACACGATAACTGTTTCAAAAAACAGCACTTCAAATTCGGTATCTTCCACAAATAAACAAGCCGCTCTCCCCAATTGGAATAAAGAAGAGGTTTTGTTTGATTATCGCATAGGCATACGAAGTCGTCAAGCATCCCTTCTCGGACGTCGCGAAGTTCTCTCCGGCAAAGCAAAATTTGGCATTTTTGGCGATGGTAAAGAAGTTGCCCAATTGGCTATGGCGCGTTCTTTTGCCAAAGGCGATTTCCGCTCGGGCTATTATCGTGATCAGACCTTTATGTTTGCTTTGGGCATTTCCGATGTTCAGAAATTTTATGCTCAGCTTTATGCTCATACTGATGTTGATGCTGAACCCTCCAGCGCCGGTCGTTCAATGAATGGGCATTTCGGCACTCGTTTTCTTCATGAGGATGGTACATGGAAAGAACAAAGTGCGATGTATAATTCCTCCGCAGATGTTTCCCCCACGGGATCACAGATGCCCCGCTTAGTCGGATTGGCTTATGCTTCACGCTTATATCGTAATGTTGAAGTCTTACAATCGCAATCACAGTTTTCCACCAATGGTAATGAAATCGCTTGGGGTACTATCGGCAATGCAAGTTCAGCCGAAGGTATGTTCTGGGAATCGGTCAATGCTATCGGGGTGCTTAAATCGCCCGCAATTATTTCCATTTGGGATGACGGTTATGGCATTTCCGTTCCGAATGACATACAATTGACAAAAGGCAATATCGGAGAAATTTTACGTGGTTTTGAAGAAAAAGATAAACGCGGCGGTTATATAATGCGTGTGGTCAAAGGATGGGATTATCCGACTTTAGTGCAAACCTATGCGGAAGTTGCAGACCAAGTTCGCAAAGAACACAAACCCGCAATTATTCATGTGATAGAAGTGACACAACCTCAAGGTCACTCCACCTCCGGCTCACATGAGCGCTACAAATCCAAAGAACGTTTACAATGGGAACAGGATTTCGATTGTTTGACAAGAATGAAACAATGGATTATTGATCAGAATCTTGCCACAGCGGAAGAATTAGACTCTATCGAAAAAGAAGAAATTGAGCATGTACGCTTGGCAAAACAAACTGCATGGGATGCATACATGAATCCGATTAAAGAGGAAATACAGTCCGCACTTGGCTTATTAACTCATTTTGCACAGCAGCAGCAATATTCGCAGTCGCTTTTACCAATTGTGCAAGAATTACAGAATATTCGTGAACCGTTTCGACGTGATATTTTCGCTGCCATCAGTAAAGCACTGATTATTCTTCGCAATGATTCCTCACAAGAAAAGCAACAACTTCTTGCATGGAAAAATGCAGAATATGCAAAAAATAAAGAACGCTATGGCAGCCATTTATATAGTCAATCAGAGCAAGCAATCAGCCGACAGACATTTACTGCGCCGCAATATTCTGAAAATAGTCCATCGGTCAATGGCTCTGAAATTATTAATGCCTGTTTTGATGCCATGCTTGCATCAATGCCTCAGACACTTATTTTCGGTGAAGATGTAGGGCAATTAGGCGATGTCAATCAAGGATGTGCCGGATTGCAAGAAAAATATGGTGCCCTGCGCGTTTCCGATACAGGCATTCGTGAAGTCACCATTTTAGGTCAAGCCATTGGTTTAGCGATGCGTGGTTTGCGTCCTATTGCCGAAATTCAATATCTCGATTATCTGCTTTATGCTTTGCAATTGATGTCCGATGATTTAGCAACGGTACAATGGCGCACAAAAGGCGGGCAAAAAGCTCCCGTTATTGTTCGTACTCGCGGTCATCGTTTGGAAGGTGTATGGCATAGCGGTTCTCCTATGGCGGGTATCATTAACTTAGTGCGCGGTATGCATGTCTGTGTGCCTCGCAATATGACCCAAGCTGCGGGTATGTATAACTCGCTTCTACAAAGCGATGAACCTGCTATTGTGGTGGAAGTGCTCAATGGCTATCGTCTTAAAGAGCGCTTGCCCGATAATATAACATCAATGACTGTTCCCCTCGGTGTCCCCGAAATATTAAAGTCCGGTACCGATATTACCGCTGTTACCTATGGCGCAACGTGCAGACCCGTCATGGATGCAGCACGTTCACTCGAAGAACTTGGTATCTCGGTTGAAGTAATTGATGTTCAAACACTCTTACCTTTTGATACAACAGGCATCATCGTACAATCATTACAAAAAACAAATCGTATCATATTTATTGATGAAGATGTGCCCGGCGGAACAACAGCATTTATGATGCGCCAAGTCATTGAATGTCAGAATGGATTTAAATGGCTTGACAGTACGCCTGCGACATTAACAGCGCAAGAACATCGTCCGGCATACGGTACTGACGGTAATTTCTGGTCAAAACCCGAAGCAGAACATATTATCGAAGCGATGTATTCTATCATGAATGAAGCTAATCCTCAACAATATCCGCCGATATTTTAATATCGTTTATAGATATTCACAAAAAAAGCCGTCTGCAAAGACGGCTTTTTTTATCACTTCCCTATCATTACTCTTCGTACATTACCCGACGAGGCATCATATAAATGCAGTGAATATATGCCCGATGATATACTTTCCGGCAATTGAATCGTTATTTTATCAACTGTCTTTGTCATTGCACATAATCCCAATGATGCACCTTCCAAAGTATAAAGATTGCATGATGTATATTCTATATTATCCTGTAATGTTAGTGTATTGCCCATAACCCACAATGACATTGTCTCTCTATCTGAGATACTATTTTCTTTGTCCTCTACCGAGACTGAAATATCGGGAGACTTATACATTGCAGAAACACCGTAACCCGAGACGAAACAATATTTGGCATTTTGGGAATATATAATTTCGTCAAAATAGCAACCTAAAGGATTTACGAATTGAGGTAGAGTAAGCACAGTATCACCCACTATTTTTACTGTTGTTATACGTTTTTTTGTGTTAAATATATCCGTACTGCTATGAACAATATTCCACATCATTGGCAGTTCATCAATCGGCTTATACATACGCTTTTCTAAAAAATATTCCATTTTTGCAAAGATTTTTTTACCAGTACGTACATTGTAAAAAAACAGTGATCCGGAAACAATATCACCATCGGACTGTATGCCTGTAATTGATTCCCCTAAGATTACGGAATCTCGCATCTTATTGTTGATTATATCATACCGATACAAAACAGGGCTATCCTTATGTGCAAATATCAATTCATCATTATGCAATGCAGCACTGATAATTTCTGTTCCTGTATTGATGCGGCTTTTGAGCGTCATACCGTCTTTGTCAAGAATAAGAACAGCTCCACGTTTATCCGCGAGAATGACATGAGATTGATCTGAAGAATATCGTAATACTGTGATGGCACTTGAATCCCAGACAATACTATCACGAATAGTTTTCTGATCTATGGAAATACGATACATACGATTATTTACCGTGTAAAGACATTCATTTGTCGTCAATGGCAACAAGAGTGAAGGATATGATGTATAAATTTCAGAAAAATAGTATGGTGGTAAAGTCCATTGTGATAACAAACGTCCGTCTTCGCTCCGAATAACATTACATTCTCTATTATCAAGTTGGAAGAATGTCGAACTTTGTGGCATAAATACCATTGATGAGCCAAATATAGTATTCGGGTAATGTTTTGCTTTTTCCTTATTTCTCAAAGCAAATGTAGCAAAAGCACAGCCACCTCCGACTTTGGGCAAACCTCCATCACAGTTAATATCTGTTCTATATGTAATGATGCACTGAAATATATCATTTTTCCGCTCGACAGAAATGTCCTCTATCATATCAGGAGAAAAATGATCAGCATTTTCGTCGCGTATAGTAAGACTATCTATAATGTAATCAAATTCAATATGATAGAAATATGCACTATACCCTTGAGTATTTTTCTTAAACAGGATAACATTCAACGAATCAATAAAATAGCAACCCGAGTGAGTAAAACTTAAACTTCGTAATAAGATGAGATTATTCCCTTTTACTTCAAAAAATTCCGTGGTATGATCCCGTTCACCAAATGATGCAACAATCTTTCGATGAGGCGACACGAGAAATTTTGATAAATAACTTGAATAAACGTGATCTTTATAAGTTCCGTCATCGAGGTTAACAATCCGCAAAGTTTTTCGATAGGAAACATTACAATAAAGGAAATTATCGCGAACATATAAATCCGTTTGATAATAATCATCATCCAAGGTCATCACATACTTCCCTGTTTTCAGATTATATATTTTCCAATTATTTAACACAACAATATCTGATTGCTCTTCAATCAATTGTGGAACTGCACTCTTTTCCGGTATAAAAACAGAAGTGTTTTCTTCAAGGTTATAACATTGTATTCCATCACCCGCAGACGTGATGACATAACGACATCGTTGAGAACATGCGATTACTTTACCGCTAAATGAAAACGGCGGACTAACATAAATACCTTTCTCTCTTTCATAAAGTCGAAGAGTACCATCAAAAACTTGATAGGCATAAGTCGTGTCAAAGAAGACACCGGTATTCAAAAAGTTCAACCCTACAGCCCCTCCAACAGCCCCTACACGAGAGTCAAGAATAAAACTTCCGCCGCGCCGCCACAAAGGTTCTTGAGAGAACACAGATGTTATGCAGACGGACAAAAATAGAAATCCTACTATCCACTTTGATATACTCACAATGACTCCTATATAATACTTAGTTATGCAGTAACACGATGCGAAAAACAATATAGCGAAAATCCGGCAATCAATATTCAAAAAACCTTTCGAGCTTTTGCATTTCTATCGTTTTAGCACATTGTGTCTTATGTATTCTCAAAAATACAAAACTTTGATTATACAGAGGAATAATGTTGCCGTTGCACTGAAATGTCGCTGCGTCATAGGTACTATCACGCTGAACTTTTTAATCATTTAGTGATAGAATAGATTTTGCAATTCTGGGCCACATTGACGGTGTCCGAAAAATTGTAGGACTAATAAAACAATGGTGATAGCACCCTTCACATTCACGTACTTGACCTACAGTTTTCCTGAATGAATTTGCCTTATCAGAAAACCAAATATCATTGAAATTAAATTCATGTTCCCTAATATTTCCCAAAATGTCCTCTCTCATCTCACAACCCGCAATGTTTCCGGAAGGATACATCACTGCGGTTTCTCTGCCACCGCTGCAAGTTATATCGGATGTATTTGTTGAGCTAATTTTTTTAATTACATCTCTTTGAACATTTTCTTTTGCTCTTATTACCTTATCAATTAGATTTAATTTTTTTGCATTTTTATCCATTAGCCACTGTCTGTCCCTATCTACTATTTTATCGTAAATGCCAATACATTCATCGTTTCTTGTTTCAGGGTTCAATGGATTACCTCTAACTAAAATTGGCTTTAAAATATCAACAGGTAAATTATTACGTACCCATAAAGCTGAGTTTTCTACTTTATGAATATTGAGTCCGTGAACGACCATACCAATAGCAATTCTAAGGTTTGGATAATGCTTTTGTAGTTTGTGAAGTTCATTGACAGTTTTTACAACTCGTTCAAATAGTCCTTTTAGCTTTCTATAATTGTCATGCTCCTCTCCCAAGCCATCTAAAGAAATGCCAATAGTAATTTGTTGGCTACTACATTTTTGTAACATTTTTGTAACATGTTCAATAATTCGTTCAGTATTATAACCCAACATACAAAAAGTCATATTACTTGGTTTACAATACCTATAATACTCATAAACAATTTCGGGCAAATCTTTCCTTAACTCGGGGCTTCCCCCTGTGAAAGTAATTTGAAACATTGAACCTAAAGATTGTGCGACTTTTGAGTGTTCTTCAACTGTGAGTTCCTGATTTTTTTTTGTATTTAGTTCTTCCCAGTAAAAACAGTGGTCGCAAGCCGCATTGCAACTGTTTGTGACGAAATTCAACAAATAGATTGGTTTTTGCGCTCCGGGCGAGAACAACTTCTTGCTTGCGCTGATTTTATGCATCAATTTTTGTGTCATTATTATATTGGAATTGAATATGGTTCAATGTATCGTTAGTTAACAATGTTGTTAATTTGTGCTTTGCAAACCCAATTACAACACAAGTGAATCGTATGAGGTCTAAACAAAACATAAGAATCAAAGATTTTGTGAAAAAAATCAATCCTCCGATTTGAAAGAAAGTTCTACATAATGAAATCCTGCATAGATGCCACATTACTAATGCCAACAGTGAACCAAACAATAAATGTTCATTAATTGTACTGAAAAGCAAAAAAACAATTGTAATGATGGAGAAGAATACAGCAAGAATATCTCTCATCTTTGAATGTCTATTGTCGGACAAAGGCACATTGTTTTCTAAGCTATTGTGCACTGCGGTTAAACCCTTTTTAAGATCATTTTTCATAATATTCAATACACCGTATGGATTAAGGTGTTGCCCATTCGCATTTTTCACGGATAGCACAGTAAAACCCTTTTGGGTAAGTCTAATCCCGAATTCTTGATCTTCTCCATTTGCACCTTTAAAGTTAGTATTAAAACCCCCTAATTTGTGAAATACCATAGCATCTACACAGCATATAGCCGTCCAAAAATCGTTTTTAATATGTGAACCATCACGACTATAGATATGATTGATATATATCTGCTTATATTTTTGTGAAAAGCTTAATCCTTTAATATTTTTGGAATAATTACCAATGGTCGCGTCACATAAATTTTCTTGAAGAGGTTTGATTAAATTCCGAATGCAGTCTTTTTCACAAACGACATCACTATCAATAAAAACAAGAATACCTGTAAGAAAATTTTTTGTACCCTCGTTTCTTGCATACGCTGCACTGTGAATTTCATCTCTTTGCAAAATTTTTACATTAAAATCCTTGAGCAATAGTTCTAAGTTGGGATTTTGTCCATTATCAACAACAATGATTTCCCAAGATGTATGAAATGTCATTGCTTCCAGAATTGCATGAATACAATTCCGGATTGTCTCACCGGTTCTGAATGCCGGAATTACTATTCTTAAATCCTTTTGCAAGTTTTTTATTCCTTTATACTTTGTTATAGTTTTCCTATTGATCCAATATGACTTTTGATTCCTCAATGCTAAGAGCAATAACATTCAATCAAAAGTGGTTTTCATTGTCAAAATGACTTTATATCAATGAATTTTTATACCGGTTATTAGCTCTAGTTAAATGCTATATGTTCTTCCGCAAATATTCTCATTACTCATCGTCGCAACAGCTTTACTGTCATATTAATCTTTTCCAATTTATTTCATAAGAATAATACACTGAGTTCTGGATGACGTATCTGTTCTGAAATGCAACACATACATTCCATTCACTACACCTTGCGGTAATTCTACGAATACTTTCCCTTCTTCAGATGTGATATGTGCCAATCCTTGAGATTCACCCATCGCCGAAAAAACCTCACATGACTCAACTCTCTCCGATTGTTGAAGTGAAAATGCAGTCGTATGCACCAAAAATCCATTATTCGGATTCTCCGTCCATTGTGTTATATCATCATCAACAGATGTCTTGATACTGTCAAAAGCATACATATCAAATGCTGTTCTGAATCCGCCAATGGCAAGCACATATTTTTGATTATTGGATACAATGAGATTATCTGTTTGGCATGAGAAACCATTGGTTAATTTTTTGACCAAAATAATGGAATCTTTATTAATACTCACAAGATTGACATACGTGTTTTTTGAGTCATCAATCTGAAACGGTATATTCATTATACCCCAAAGATTATCATGATTTTTTATTCTTATGAAATAACTGTTAATTGATGCAATACCAAAGATATTATTTTTATTATATTTTAGAAGTCCGGGCATTTTTTGCAAGAATATATTCGGTAATTGATCCACAGCGTATGAACTTCCCGATAATGATAAATGAATGTTTTTCCCTTTTAATAACATTGTTCCTAATCGTGTTCCCTGCGAAAAACTATAGGTCAATATTTTTCCATCACCGGCAACTGAACATGAAATGCTGTCATTGATCATGGAAACTTGGAATAATCGAGATTCCGCCGTGATTGTTTTTATATAGCTAAAATTCGTATTTTCTGCGATGGCGACTTTATCACCGCTCACTGCAAGTATATACTTTTTATCCGATGAATATGTCAGAAATGTGACTGATGTATCCCCCACCATCATAGAATCGGTAATTGTACCCTGTTGTGTTGAAAACCTGTAAATTTTTTTACCTGCATTGAAGTGGACATAATCTCCGGATGACAATACTTCTGTATAAATATGATATCCGTTGATAAAAAACAATGTATCGGTAAATATAGACTTAGGTAATTGCCATTCTTTAACCACCGCACCATTTTCACTATTTGTTTGGATTAATGTGCCTCTGCATGTCAGAGAAACCAATAAAGAATCGCCATCCATAAAACACCCTGCCCGCATACAATACAATGAATTATCGGGTATAGTTTTCACTGTGGAATAGAGTGTATCGATAATATGAAAAATAACATTTGAAAATGTAGGCATACCACCGCAATCATCATTAGAACGTGAATAAAGAATACTATTACCTTTTGTGAGCCTATCATCAGTCACAATAAAAATTGGAGGATAGTTACTACCATTAATTTCGGGTTTCATTCGCTGAAAATTCGCTGTCGTATCATTCACCGCTTGCTTATAAAGCACAGACTGATTGCCAATATTCCTAAGCGCCATATATTGATTATCATCAATAAATTCATAATCATAATTAGTATCGAATTTTCCTTTGCGCGTATATATTTTACTATCAAGCGTCGTAATAGATGTAATAAATGAAGGAGAAAAATTCAGAATTGTTGAACCATTGGGTGAAAATCGAAACTGTGAATTATCTGCAAAGGAATATGGAATCCATGTATTGCTATTGCTCTGTATATCATAGATGCGGAGAGAATCTGATGTCCCCCACATCAGCAACTTACTATTGGCTGACATAAGAGCATATTTATCCACATTATCAACTTTTCGCGGCATAATTATCGGTGAAGAAACTAAAGTATCATTCCAATCAATAATATCGCCATTCGAAAATAGTGTGTAACGGCTGTCACGCGAAAAACTCACGACAGAATGTTTACCCTTCACAGAATAAAGATTTTTACCGTGGCGGACATCGTATAAGACCATGCTGTCGGGGTGTTCAATCAATACTAATTTACAATGAGGCGAAACTTGTGTTATTCTACCGACATTTGTAATCTGTTTCTTACTTTCGACTAAAGTCTGAGGATTATACAGCGCAATTTCCGTATCTGTTCGCAAGAAATACATATATTCGCCATTGAAATACAGACCAGCCGGGTGATTATTACTTTCAAAATTAGAAACAGGATGCTGACTGAAATTTCTTCCTTGCCGCCATAAAAGCTCTTGAGAAAATACCTGCTGTGATAGACAACATACACTAACAATGACAGTAAGAAACAATGTCTTCATACATTCACCTGAAATATTGTAATGAAAAAAATACTATTATACGCAGCACCTGATTCAACAGCACCATGTATATTCGAGCCATTGCGTATTGTGCTTTTTTATATCAACACTCTCACAATCTGCTGAATGCAATATACAAAACTTTATACAATACACTACCTTTACAAAACCTTAGCACGCATAAGCACACATGAACTCAATAACACTCTAACTACAAGTATATCATAATGATAGAAAAATGACGCTTTCTCAAAATTTATTGACATTATCATCCAATAGCCCGAAAAAATCAGGAATGAATAGAGATTATGTACGTGATTTGTCCTATTTTAGAGTGCAACGCAATGCTCTTGCACTGTTCATCGCATCAGAATTTTTATTCACTGTATAACAATTAATCATATCATGATTACCGGAAATGACATTATCGCACTGGGATTTACACCCGGAAAATGGTTCAAAGATGCCATCGAGTATGCCAATGCTCATGCTTTGGAGGGCGAACAATTACGAACATATTTACATCAAGTCCATCCCATATATCAAGAACCCCATGCAAAGCCATTAGACTTTTATCGTAATATTCGCGCCGAATCCGAAGAAGAATTGCTGAATGTGGAAAGTGTCTTCACGGCAATGGAACTATTAATGGTTACACCCACCATCGTTGGCGGCGCAGTGATGCCCGATGCCTGCCCTACCGGAGAAGGACAAATTCCCATCGGCGGGGTCATCATGGCACGCAATGCAATACATCCGTCCATGCACAGTGCGGACATTTGTTGCTCCGTGATGATGACAAATATGGGACATATATCACCGAAACGTGTCCTTGATGCAGCGCATACGGTCACGCATTTTGGCGGTGGCGGGCGTGAGGAATTTTCCACATTACCCAAAGAACTTGAAGATAAAATTCGTGATAATTATATGTTTCACGATCAAATTAGTTTGCCTTTAGCTTCACAACATCTTGGTACGCAAGGTGACGGTAATCATTTTTTATTTGTCGGGCAATCGAAAAATACGGGTGAAACTATCATGGTCACCCATCATGGAAGCCGTGGTTTTGGTGCGCATTTGTACAAAAAAGGAATGAAAATAGCAGAAATGTTTCGCAAAGAATTATCGCCGAAAACGGCGCAACCGAATGCATGGATACCCTATGATACCGAACAAGGGCAATCTTATTGGGATGCTTTACAAATTGTGCGTGAATGGACAAAACTCAATCACAACACTTTGCATGATGCCACACTTCATTCCTTAGGCATCGAAGCACATAATCGTTTTTGGAATGAACATAATTTTGTCTTTAAAAAAGATGATATTTTTTATCATGCCAAAGGAGCCACACCGCTCGATGATGCTTTTGTGCCCGATTCACAACAAGGATTGCGTTTAATTCCGCTGAATATGAGTCAGCCCGTGCTTATTGTGAAGGGAGAAACAACCGAGAATAATTTGGGATTTGCGCCCCATGGCGCGGGCAGAAATCTGAGCAGAGGGAAACATAAGAAAAAACATGCGCATAAAACCATAGATGAAGTGTTTCATGAAGAGACACAGGGCTTGGATATTCGTTTTTATTCCGGTCATATTGATATTTCCGAATTACCGAGTGCCTATAAAAATGCAGAAATGGTCACCAAACAAATGCAAGAATTTGGTCTCGGCACTATCATTGATGAAATAATCCCCTATGGCTGCATTATGGCGGGCGATTGGGAAATTGATGCACCTTGGAGAAAGAGAAAAGGGTAAATATGCTATTACAAATAACAACAACAGAAGCACCAACTTCGGATTTGAGCTTTTTGCTCCATAAACATCCAGACAAAGTACAAACATTCGATATGTCATTGGGAAAAGCACATGTGTATTATCCCGAATACAATGAGAATAAAATTACGGTCGCCCTCTTATTGGATATTGATGCTGTAGATATGGTGCGCGGATCTAAGAACTCGGCAAATGAGTCATTTTCTTTGGCGCAATATGTTAATGACAGACCTTATGTTGCATCTTCCTTTATGAGTGTGGCTATTGCCTCAGTATTTTCATCGGCATTAAACGGAAAATGTAAAAATAATCCTGAACTTGTCATGAAGCAATTGCCTTTTGAAGTAACCATAAGTACATTACCGGCTCCAAAAGGTGGTGAAAGTCTTATTCGAAGTTTATTTGAACCTTTAGGATATACCATTGATATACAAAGGCATACACTAAATCCATTATTTCCTGAATGGGGCGAAAGTAAATATTATAGCGTGAAATTGTCGAATAAACTCACTCTCAAAGATTTGCTTTCACATTTATATGTACTTATTCCAACTTTGGATAATGACAAACATTATTATGTGAACAAAGACGAATTGAATAAATTATTAGAAAAAGGTGAGGGTTGGTTAAAACATCATCCCGGTAAAGAGCAAATAACAAAGCGTTATTTATCAAATATTCACTGGCTTTCAAAACAAGCACTTCTCCGTTTGGCTGAAGCCGAAGACACTGAAAACAGTGATGATGAAATTGAGGAAAAAACGGAAATTTCACAGCGTAAAGCAACTTTGCATGAAAAAAGGATTGCCCTTGTCACCGAGAAACTCCTTGAATCGAAAGCAAAAAAAGTGATAGATTTGGGATGCGGTGAAGGTAAATTATTGCGTCAGCTTCTTAAGCATCAACAATTCACTTCTATTGCCGGAATGGACGTTTCATACAGCGAATTACTCAAAGCGAAAGAACGTCTGTACTACGATAATTTATCACCGAAACAAAAAGAACGGCTCATATTGTTTCAAGGTTCGCTTCTCTATCTTGATGAGCGTTGCAAAGGTTTTGATGCAGCGGCTATTGTCGAAGTCATTGAGCATCTTGATGTGTATCGGCTAAAGGCATTTGAGCGTGTGGTTTTTGAATTTTCTCAGCCACGCACAGTTATTATCACGACTCCCAATTCTGAGTATAATGTCATGTGGGAAACCCTTCAACACGGCACAATGCGCCATAGCGACCATCGCTTTGAATGGACACGCAAAGAATTTCAGGATTGGGCTGAACGTATTGCTGCAACATATCATTATCGCGTAGAATTTCATCCTATCGGAGATGTCGAGGAAACAGTAGGCGCTCCTTCACAAATGGCACTATTTACGTATGGAAATTAATATACCTGAATTATCATTAATTCTTTTAGTTGGGGTTTCCGGTTCAGGAAAAAGTAGTTTTGCAAAAAAACACTTCGCACCAACGGAAATTGTTTCTTCGGATTATTGTAGAGGAATCGTTTCCAATGATGAAAATAATCAAGCCGCAACAGATGATGCGTTTGACTTATTATACTACATCACGCGGAAAAGATTAAAAAATGGTCTTCTGACTGTTATTGATGCTACAAATGTACAACAAAAAGCACGCAAAGGACTTATTGATATTGCTAAAGAATATCACTGTCTTCCTATTGCGATTGTCTTGGATATTCCCGAAAAAGTATGTATCGAACGTAATAACCAAAGACCTGATCGTCAATTTGGATCACATGTCGTTCGGAACCAAAAACAACAATTGCGTAAATCATTGTCCGATATGCGTTATGAAGGTTTCAAAAAAGTATTCACATTAAAATCTGTGCAGGAAGTCGAAGCCGTCACATCCATAAAAAGAGAAAAATTATTCAATGATAAAAAAAATGTTCATGGTCCTTTCGATATTATTGGTGATATTCATGGATGCTTTGATGAACTTTGCGAATTACTGACTACACTTGGATATATTATTACACATATACCTCATACCTTTGAAAATCATGGATTTTCCATTTCCCATCCTCAAGGGCGAATTGCAGTATTTGTTGGTGATTTAGTTGATCGCGGACCTGATTCTCCTAATGTTCTGCGTATAGTCATGAGCATGGTAAATTCAGGTAGTGCCTATTGTGTTCCGGGTAATCATGATGTTAAACTACAAAAATTTCTCAATAATCGTAAAGTTCAGATTAAAAATGGTTTAGAAATGACGGTACAACAATTAGAACAGGAATCTCCGGAATTTAAATCAACCGTTGCAACATTTCTCCATGAATTAATCAGTCATTATATTTTTGATGATGGGAAATTACTTGTCGCACATGCAGGACTCAAAGAACAATTACAGGGAAGAGCTTCCGCTGCTGTTCGTGATTTTTGTTTATACGGGGAAACAACAGGCGAAACTGATGAATATGGTTTACCTGTAAGACATAATTGGGCTGCCGAATATCAAGGTATGACCAAAGTTGTCTATGGGCATACACCTGTTGTAAGGGCAGAATGGCTCAATAGAACCATTGATATTGACACGGGTTGCGTTTTTGGCGGTGCATTAACTGCTTTACGCTATCCCGAAGAAGAATTGGTTTCCGTCCAAGCTAAAAAAGTCTATTATGAACCGAAAAGACCGCTCAATGATTCTCCAGATCCCTCATTGAGTGCTCAGCAAGAATATGACGATACTTTAT
>JAFLBY010000050.1 GCA_017302855.1 Candidatus Kapaibacterium sp. | reverse complement strand
AAAGCCGGCAGTAAGCGATGCTTCATGGGCAATGACCACACGACCTGTTTTGCGTGCCGATGCAAGAACGGTTTCTTCATCGAATGGAACAAGAGTGCGAATATCCACGACTTCGACTTTATAGCCATGCTCGGTGGCAAGATTTTCGGCTGCTTCTAAGGCAAAATGTACCGCGCTGCCATAAGCAATAATGGAACAATCGCTGCCCTCACGCACAACCCGCGCCTTACCTAAGGGTATGCTATAATCGCCTTCGGGCACTTCTTCTTTGATTTTTCGGTATAGTCCTTTATGCTCATAGAACACGACGGGATTATTATCGCGAATGGAGGCAATCATGAGTCCTTTGGCATCGGCAGGAAAAGCAGGACAAACGACTTTGACGCCGCTGGCATGAGCAAACCATGCTTCGGAATTGCGGGAGTGGAAAGGATTAGCTCCCACGCCGCCGCCGGAAGGACCACGCACGACCATTGGCACACCCATTTGCCAACGATATGCGGTGGTTCCAGCCACATTGACTATCTGATTGAATCCGCATGTGACAAAATCCATGAACTGCATTTCGGCTATGGGGCGCATACCATTGAGTGCGGCACCGATGGCAGCACCAACGATGGCGGCTTCGGAGATGGGACTGTCCACAATGCGCGTGGCACCGAACTCATCAATAAATCCTTTGGTGAGCTTGAAAGCCCCACCATAAATGCCGATGTCTTCACCGAGCATAAATACCGAAGGGTCGCGCCTCATTTCGGTGCGAATGCCATCCGCTATTGCTTCTAAATATGTCATTATTGCCATAGTATTTTTCCTTTATTGTGCATCTGTTATTTTTACTTTTATTTTGTATTTGTTAGAATCTTGCTTAACATAATAAATCCATGAGGCAAGTTCTACCCCATAATTTCGTTGTTCACCTGCATTTAAATTGATATTGATACCATGATTCTTTTTGTATTGTTGATTGCCTTTGCTGTCATTTACAATGATATCTAACCATATATTCTTCAAAAAGTACTGTGACTTATTCTTTACTGCCACATCCACTTGATAAATAAATCTCTCATCTTGATTCAAAAAATATTGTGCGCACCAAGCATGTAATGGCGCGTAACACTTAACCACACATCCTTTTTTTATTAAGGCATATAACAAAGAAGGTTCAATCCCCAACTTGTATCCAACGTTAAGAACCGTAAGTTTAGGTAAATTAAAAACCTGATTGGGGACGGTTTTCAGTGGATTATCCCCAAGACTAAACTTCATTAAGTTTACTAAATTCCATATCTCGGCAGGAAGACTTGTTAGTTGATTATTACTAATTAAAAGTTCTCGTAAATTTACTAAATTTCCTATCTGCGGAGGAAGATTTGTTAGTTTATTTGAATTAAGATCAAGTGTGATTAAATTCACTAGATTTTCTATCTCCGAAGGAAGACTTCTCAGTTGATTCCAACTTAGATCAAGAAACGTTAAATTTACCAAATTGCCTATATGTGGAGGAAGACTTGTCAGTTGAGTAAAACCAAGACCAAGCCTCGTTAAATTCACCAAATTTCCTATCTGTGGAGGAAGACTTCTCAGTTTATTATGACTAAGATAAAGCGACGTTAATTTCACTAAATTCCATATCTCGGCAGGAAGAATTGTCAGTTGATTATACTCTAGACTAAGCGATGTTAAGTTCACTAAATTGCCTATCTGCGGAGGAATATTTGTCAGTTGATTAGAACCAAGATGAAGCGACGTTAAATTCACCAAATTTCCTATCTCCGCAGGAAGACTTCTCAGTTGATTATTAACAAGATCAAGCGACGTTAAATTTACCAAATTCCATATCTGCGGATGAATATTTGTCAGTTGATTAGAACCAAGATTAAGCGACGTTAAATTCACTAATTTGCCTATCTGCGGAGGAAGATTTTTTAGTTTATTTGAATAAAGATTAAGTGTGGTTAAATTCACTAATTTGCCTATCTGCGGAGGAAGATTTGTTAGTTTATTTGAATTAAGATCAAGTGTGGTTAAATTCACTAATTTGCCTATCTGCGGAGGAAGAATTTCCAGTTGATTAAACCAAAGTGTAAGTTTACGTAAATTCACTAAATTTCTTATCTCCGCAGGAAGACTTCTCAGTTGATTACAACAAAGATTTAAATAAACAAGATTTTTAAATCGAAAAACTTCTATCGGAACTTGTGTTAATGTTTGATTGCCCAAATCCAAGCTATCCACTTTTAATGGATTTTTTAGAGCTTTTGCCAAAGATTTATATATCTCCGCTTTTGCAGCGGAAAGTGAAAAGAAAAACAGTATGATAACAACGATATATTTCATGTTGTTTATCTTTGATATATTAATCTACAAAAACAGAACGATAGCCCTCTTCCGCAGCAGGGAATGGTAATTCGACCACTTCATCAATGGCATTGCGCAATTCTTCTATAATATTCTGGCGGAGTGCATCAATGTCTTCGCGAGTCATAATTCCCCATTCGATGATTTGGTTTTCATAGCGAATGACGGGGTCTTTTTTCTGCCAATATTCTAATGTTTCTTTGGGCACATAGAAAAAATCATCATGTTCTGCATGTCCTCTCATGCGCATAGTCACACATTCGATAAGTGCGGGACCTTGTCCATTGCGAGCTTGCTCCACAGCTTTTTTACATGTTTCATAGACAAGTTCAATATCGGTGCCATCCACCGTGATGCCATAGCATCCATAGCCGAGGGCGCGATCGGAGAGCTTTTCACAGGCATATTCTATATGTGATGGCGAAGAGTACGCATATTGATTATTTTCGATGATGAGAATCATGGGTAATTTTTGGACAGCAGCGAAGTTGATGCCTTCGTGACTTTCGCCCGTTTGAATACCACCATCGCCGATATAGGTCATGGTGACGATATGTTCACCGCGCATACGTGCCGCCATTGCATATCCTGCCGCTACGGGAATCATGGAACCGAGATGAGAGATATTACCATAAATGCGTTTATCGGGATCGGCATAATGTCCTGTGCCGTCAGTACCGCGCATCATACTACCCTCTCTCGCCAATTGATTGAGCAATAAAGTGCGAGTATCTTGCCCAAAGACATAATGTCCGCCGATATTGCGGTGCATGGGGAAGAGAACGTCTTTATCGCCCATGGCATAAGCACTTCCCACAGCCGTTGCCTCATTGCCTATTTGTGAATAGACACCGCCAAAAGCCCTGCCCTGCCTATTGAGTCGTTGCATGGCATAATCATATTCTCTTGCTCGAATCATCATAGTCAGTATGATGCGGCGTTGGTCATCGGTGAGTAAATCGCTGCGAGTTAAGGCGGGAATAGTCGCTTCGTCACTTGCGCTGACGGTCTGTTTTTTTGCAGTCTTTTTTGCCATAATTCTATCGTTTTATTATTTGTTTTTCATAGAGTTATATCCATTTATCATCCATCATGGCATGATAAGGACAGTGCTGAGTCGAGAACAAAAATACCGCAATATATCCATATATCCATCGTATGGTTGATGGAAGCGGTGAAACATGAAAAATTTTATATGCTATCTGTCGTCAAAGACGCTTTTACAAAAAGAACATAGGTTAATACCATGCCCTCAAAGAAACAAAGTATAGAACAAATGACAAATGAGATACTTGACATACCGGAAAAACTAACCATTTTACCATTGCGTGATGTGGTGCTCTTTCCGTATATGATCTATCCCGTGCTGATTGGCAGACCCAGCTCATTAAAAGCGGTTTCAGATGCTATGGAGCGCAATAAGTATATTTTCGTGACAGCACAGCAAGATTCAACTGTCAATGAACCGACAATGAAGGACTTGTATAAATATGGTACAATAGCAAAAATTAATCAGGTGCTGCGTTTACCAAACAATTTACTTAAAGTGCTTGTTGAAGGTGTATATCAAGGAAAAATCATCAGCCCTGTGCGCAATGCAGAGCGATTGGAAGCAAAAATCGAAATTATTACGCCGATTGTTGAACACAGTAAAGAATTTGAAGCCATTTCACGCAAAACGAATGCTTTATTTGCGCAATATGTGCAAGAAAATGATAATATTCCACAAGAAATACTTGCTACATTTGAAAATCAGGATAGTCCCGTTAAGCAATTATTTTTTGCTGCAGCAAGCGTCAATCAAAAAGTAGAAAATAAACAAAAAATACTTGAAAAATCTCCGTTCATCAAACAATATTATGAACTGTATTCAATATTGAGCAGTGAAATAGAATTATTGAAAATTGAAGAGGAAATTGAAACTAAAGTTAATGGTTCTATGCAAAGAACACAAAAACGCTTTTTTATACAAGAGCAAATTCGTGCTTTGCAAAATGAATTAGAAGATGATGATGAAGCAATTCCCGAATTAGCTTCATTAAAAGAAGCATTGGAAAAAGCAGGTTTGCCTGTTGAAGTAAAAACGAAGGCACAAGAAGAATTTGATAAATTGAAAAAAACGTCGCCTATGTCGCCGGAACATAGCGTTTTGCGTTCTTTTTTGGAAACAATTGCATCGCTGCCATGGTCGGTATCCACAGAAGACAATCTAAATATCAACCATGTTAAAGCAATTCTCGATGAAGATCATTATGATTTAGAAAAACCCAAAGATAGGATTTTAGAATATATTGCCATCTTAAATTTGGTTGGTGAAATCAAAGGACAAATATTATGCTTGGTGGGTCCTCCGGGAGTAGGAAAAACATCATTGGCACGCTCTATTGCAAGAGCATTAGGGCGAAAATTTGTGCGTATATCTCTGGGAGGTGTGCGCGATGAAGCCGAAATACGAGGTCATCGTCGTACCTATATTGGTTCAATGCCGGGAAAAATTATTCAATCAATGAAAAAAGCAGGTACCGTTAACCCTGTTATATTACTTGATGAAGTGGATAAAATGTCCAATGATTTCCGAGGCGATCCCGCAGCGGCTTTATTGGAAGTTTTAGATCCCGAACAAAACTCGGCATTTAATGACCATTATCTTGAAGTGGATTATGATTTGTCGAAAGTGTTGTTTATTACGACAGCCAATGTCAAATATGACATTCCTCTCCCCTTACTTGACCGTATGGAAGTGATTGAACTTTCAAGTTATCTTGAAGATGCAAAAGTAGAAATTGCAGAACGTCACATTTTACCAAAAATAATTAAAGAATTTGCTTTGGACAATGTACAATTGGATTTTACGCGCGAAGCAATAATTAAAGTAATTCAAGAGCATACACGTGAAGCAGGTGTACGAAATTTGGAACGAGAATTATCTTCTGTTCTCAGAAAATTAGCTCGTGAGATTATTACGCAAAGCACAACACAAAACAAAAAAAGTAAAAAAGCAAGTGCAGATGCCCACAATAGCACATTTGCCGAGCAGTTTAATAAATATGTTGAAAATAAAAAATTCACGGTTGTTGAATCGGATATTGACCGTTTATTGAAAATCAGTAAATTCAAACGCAAACCGGAAAAATTACAAGATAAAATTGGCGTTGCAACCGGCTTGGCATGGACAAGCGTAGGCGGCGATACTTTACCCGTAGAAGTTTCCATGATGCCCGGCAGCGAGAAATTAACTCTTACCGGCAAATTGGGTGATGTCATGAAAGAATCAGCAATGGCTGCACTTACGTATGTACGCTCGGATTGGGCAAAACTTGGTGTTCCCGAAGATTTTTCTAAATCAAAAGAAATTCATATCCATGTTCCCGAAGGTGCAATACCCAAAGACGGACCAAGTGCCGGTATTACTATGACTATGGCATTGGTCTCTGCTGCTTCCGGCAGACCATTATGCGGTGATGTAGCCATGACAGGCGAAGTTACTTTGCGCGGCGATGTATTGCCAATTGGCGGATTGGGAGAAAAATTGTTGGCGGCAAGACGTGAAGGCATTAAAACAGTTTTAATTCCAAAAGAAAATGAAAAGGATTTAGTGGAAATCAGTGAAGTAATTCTTAAAGATTTAACAATAGTTCCGGTAGATTCAATACTCGAGGCATTACCTATAGCATTGCGTGACAGAGGCGAATCGGATAATAAGCCAACAGCAGCGAAAACAAAAAAAACTGTTCAGAAGAAATAAGATGTAATCATGTCCGATAGCATTCATGTCATAAAATTTGGCGGTGCCGTTTTGCAAAACAAACAAGGTTTTCAAAGCATGGCACGTATTATTGCTTCATATTCTTCGTGTACGTTGCTTGTTGTAGTCTCTGCATTTTCGCAATCTACGAGGATGTTAGAGCGCGCTGCATTATATGCTGAATCCGGTCAACAAGAATTAGCATTGGCAACGGCTCAAGCAGTTATTGACGATCATATCACAATATCGCGAGAGATATTGCAATCGGAGCAAACAACAAGTGCTTTGCATCATTTAGTGGTTGAAGGTGCCGGAAAAATTCGTGAATTATTACGTGGTGTTGCCATCACAAGAGAATTGACAGCACGCACTCGGGATTATATTTTAAGCTATGGAGAATTTTTTGCTTTGCATATTGTCAAACATTTCTGCTTGGAACAACAATTAGCAGTAAAAATTCAGGATGCTACATCGTTTATTATAACGGATTCAAATTTCGGGTCAGCCAAACCGATAGAAGAACCGACAAAAAGACGCATTGAAGCACATCTTATGCCCGCACTCCACAAGGGTTCTATCATTCTTACTCAGGGCTTTGTTGGCGCGGATATTCATGGCAATATAACGACAATGGGAAAAGAAAGCTCTAATTATACGGCAACATTTATCGGGTCATTATTGCATGCAAAAGAAGTCTGTATTTATACTGATGTCAATGGGATTTGCACTGCCGACCCGCATATAATTCCGAAGAGTTCTACTATTCCCGCTTTATCATACAAGCAAGCACTTTTAGCGGCACATAATGGTTTGAAATTATTATATCCCACAATGATTGAACCATTACTTGAACATAATATTCCTTTGCGCATCACGCATGCACATAATGAACAATCGCAAGGAACTGTGATTACTGATCGGGAAAGTGAATTTGAAGGAATTATATCTGTACGCCATCTGGCATCAAGTCCGTCAACGACAACCGCAGCAACCGAAATGTCTGTAATGACATTTATCGGAATTCCGGCTGATAAAGTTGTTGTTATTCTCAAAGAATATCCAAAAAATCACTGGAGTTCTATTCCTTTTTCCTTGCACCTTGATTCATCCAATGCAGTTCAAACAATTACATTGCCCGCATCGAAAGTGCATGATTTTTTACAATTTTCCTATGATCAAATATTTGGAGAAAAACAATGAAAATTCGTCATGATAAAATGAATAAAGATGAAAGACCCGTTCAGGGCGAAACATACAATGTCTTTAACGGTGAAACACCACTATTTCAAGCAGTTATCAAAGAATACTCCGGTGCATGTTGGGCAAAAATTGCCGTACAGAAACCACTTTCATCCGCCGTTGAAAATGTCTATAAAAGCGGTGATGAATTTGATATAAAAGTGGCATCATACCGCTACGAAAAGCAATAATACATCATTGCTTATGAAGCAGTGAGTGCAATGGTTGCCGAATCAATGAATAATTGTTGTTGATAGTCTGTTCAATGACTTCCAAATATTTCTTATCAACATATAAAGCACGAGACCATTCTTCATCTGAAGCGTTTTCTTGTGCTTTTCTTGTAAATAATAATCGCAATGTAAGTGATTGCTGATCGGGAAACAATTTCATAGCAAAATACGCATACATTTCTAATTGCGTTTTATATTTTTGCATAAACATATCCATATCATCTTTAGACCGAATAACATTTGTTTTCCAGTCCCAGACCTCATACTCCCCTGTTTCATTCATGATGATACAATCGAACACAGCCAATAAAAAATCATTTTCTATCGGATAATAATATTTTTCTTCAAATTTTGCAGTAGGAAGCGTGTGTGCGAATTGTTTTAATAATGCTGTGTTTGAAATGGCTTTGCATTCACGTTTAATTCTGTGTTTTAACCCTTCAGTGATGGTTTGTTCTTGAGAATCGCAGACAGTATTCACAATTGATTCCAGACGGCTATCATCACACAAACCATCAACTATCCATTGCGTTGATTTTTGCATCACAGAATGAATTAACTGACCTGCAAAACTACCTGAAAATGAGTCATTTTCTTCATAGAAAGAATATTTTTCATCATAGGAATCTGTCATCGGCGGTAAACCAATATCATAATGCAAATAATACGACATAGGGTCATCCGTAAAAGTTGTAAACTTCGTTGCCGAATATTGCTCATCTCTATGGGATGTTTGAATTATATCAAGTAGTATCTCACGTTCTCTTTCTTCCTCTTTTTCAACTATCGGTGTATAATTTTCGGCTTCAGAATCTAGGAAATACCGAATAACCGGAATTTCGAGCGAGAAATCCTCTTGGACCAATTCTCCGTCTTTTATCGAGGATAAATCACCATGAAGTGTCATTGGTTTTCCATAAAAATATCCATCATCGAATATATGCTCAACCATAGAAAACATCCCTTTGGTTTTCGCTGGCAAATTTTCTTTATTGCGTGTAATGTTTGCAACAAGGATAAGATGATCTTTAGCACGGGTTAATGCAACATACAGTAAACGTTCCATTTCTGCCTCTTCAGCCATAGAATTATCCATTGACGCCATAACGGTAAGCGGCGTAATGACAGCATTCAGCTGTTTAGTCGAAGTAACAGAATTTTTCTGAGCAACAACCGGTTTACAAATAATTCCAAAATTTTCATCTATCATTACTTGTTTAATGCTTGCGTTGATATCACCTGCATTCATATCATAGACGATAACAACAGGAAATTCCAATCCTTTTGATGAGTGAATAGTGATAAGCGGAATAGCATTGCGCGAGCTTTCAATTTGTGCATCGCTTTCTTGCACTTCCGTCGCAATTAAGGCATTTAAACGTTCAGAAAATTCAAAAAGACCATTAAAACCGGAAGACTCAAAATCGCGAGCAAAGGCAATTAGTTTGTGAATATTAGCAGTTTTTCTTTCCGCATCTTTTGAGTTTTGTACACGTAAAAACCAATCACTTTTTTCCAACAATGTATGTAACAAAATCGGTAAGGACAAGCGTGAGGACAGCGGCAACACTTCGGATAATATATGCACAAGCTGAGCAATATTCCCTTCATTTAGCTGATGTAATTCACAATAACGAACACTCTTTTCCCATAAAGATATTTCCTCTGAACCATAAAATATATCAAGCAATTCAGTGTCGGAAATCCGGAAATATGGCGAACGTGCAATAGTCGCAAAAGCAAAATCATCTGCGGGATTAGCAAGGAAGGTAATATAGGCAACAAGATCGCGAATCTCTTGACGAGTATAAAATCTTTTTCCTTGTGGTACATAACAAGGAATATTGTAATTTCTCAAAGTCATTGCGAGTGAATCAAGAACATCATTCTTTCTGGCAACAACTACAATATCGGACCATTGAACGGGACGAAGATTCCCTTTTTCTTCAATATACATTGGATTCTCTGATGCTACAATATGCAGTAAATGTCGGGCAAGTGCATGATCTTGTTGCACATGAACAGGTGGCGTGTGCGAATCCTCTCGTACTTTTTCCCCAATAATCAAAGAAACCGTTCCCTTGTGTTCGGGGTTATAAGATCGTGAGCAAATGGTATTATCATATCCGACAAAATAACCAGTCGTTGATTGATGCATTATTGATCCACATACACTATTAACGAAAAAAGCTATTTCCGGCATTAAACGAAAAGTTGTTGTTAAACGAATATCGCCATATTGTTCACGCGTATGTAAATCTATTCCTACATTGTTGATATGAACTTGATCGGCAACATGAGCTTTCGTATTTAATTCAATAATCGCTTTTTTTGCAGATTCAAATACACGAACATCGGCACCACGAAATCGGTAAATACTTTGTTTCGGGTCACCGACAATATAGATATTACTATGCAAAGCATCTTTATCTTCTAATGGTAACGATAATGCATAAATCAATTTTGATGTTAACTGGAATTGTATTTTATTTGTATCCTGAAATTCATCAACCATAATATAAGAATATCTTTTCTGAATATCATACCTCACTTCTTCGTAATCCAGTATCATCAGAAGTTTTTGTTGTAAATCATTGAAATCAAGAGCAGAAAGAAATATTTTTTCTTGATTTATTCTATCCAAACAACGTTGCAAAAAATCATAGATAACTCTTGCTGTATCAAGTATTTCTTTATCATCATACCAAGATTCTACTTTTGAAACAAACGAATAGATTCTCTGAAAAGCTTCATGTTCTCCAAAGATATTCTGCGTAATATTGCATTTATCTAATATTGGAATCAGATTTTTTCTCGGATCGCCTGATGTTGTAAATAACAATTCGTACAGTTGACTTATTATTTCAGCAATTCTTGCGAAGTGACTTTCCTCTTTATTTGTTTCTGAAAGTATGGAAAGAAGTTCATCAATATTGGGCAAAAAATAAACCAGCGCAGTACTATAAGAATTATGTTTAACATCAGATTGCTTTAACACAATAATTGCTTCATAGATAGATTGGAGTGGTACTCTAAACGGCTGTACAATATTTTTATCTAGTATCTTAAATCGAAGTGAAAGAATTTCTTCATCCGTTTTTTTATAAATATCGTGTATTTCCGTAAGTTTTTCATTATCTTTCAATAAAGAATGAACGATTGAATGAATAGTCTCTATGCCATAGAGTCGAAACAAACGATAATAAGTGTCTGCTATTTCTTTATCTTCCGATTGCAAACACTCTTCCGCAACAAGAGCAATTGTTTCTTCTCGTAATGTTGCTGCGTCATATTCATCAAGTGCAGTAAATAAGGGATTAATTTGTGCTTCGACGGGATAGTCCCTCAGAATTTGGGCACAGAAGCTGTGAATTGTAGAAATCTGAGCAATATTTAATCGTTCACGCAAATGTCGTAAAAAGATTGATTGCTTTTCGTTGCCGGATTCCAAGGATTTTACAAATTCATTTTCTAAACGATGAGCAACACGCAAGCGCATTTCGGCTGCGGCTTTTCTCGTAAATGTAATTGCAACAATGGAACGTATGTCCACTCCTTCCAATAATAGTCGCACAAACCGTTCGACTAACACTGTGGTTTTACCGGATCCGGCATTGGCTGTGACAGCAATATGTCTGTCCGTTAACAAAGCAAGCGATTGTTCACGAGTAAAGTGTGACATTTACATATTCTCCACAATAAATTTACTCTGCAAATAACGCATTAACAGTATTCCAATTTACAATATTCCACCAAGCTTTAACATAATCGGCACGGCGATTTTGATATTTCAAATAATAGGCATGTTCCCACACATCAAGGCAAAGTATCGGCTTACCGGAAATGCCCGATAAAGATTCATCCATAAGCGGATTATCTTGATTTGCTGTTGAGCCAATTTGTAAACGGTTATTTTTTTTGTAAAGCCATGCCCAGCCGGAACCAAATCGTGACATGGCAGCAGCGGTAAATTGTTCTTTCATCGTGTCTATATTACCAAAAGAACTTTGTATCGCTTGCATGACTTCTGCCGTAGGTGTGCCTACTTGGGTTTGCGGTGCTAATAATGTCCAAAACAATGTATGGTTATAATGACCACCTCCATTATTGCGAATGACACTTTTTTTCTCATCGGGAAGTGTATGGATGCGTGACATCAGTTCTGCCGGAGACTTTGGTAAATGTAACCCCACAGCTGCTTTATTGAGATTTGCCACATACGCGGCATGATGTTTCCCATGATGTATTTGCATTGTTTGAGTATCTATGATTGCATCAAAGGCATCGTGTGTATATGGTAAAGACGGAAGCGAGTATTGGTCTTCAACCAATAGAGATCCAAGGGAATTTTCTGCGCGGAAAAGTAAAGAACTTGTTGTTGCTATGGCGGCAGTATTCAAAAAATTTCTTCTGTTCATCATTGTATCATGATTTAGTGATTAGTGCTTACAAATTTACGAAGCCACACGAACAACATAGACAGTTTTTTGAACTTCCGTGTAAAATCTTCAAGAATGTCTATAATCAAAACAATGTGGTTGGAGAGTTTTGAGTGTTCTAAAACCGACAAAATTTATGCAAATCTCTGTAGTAACCTCAATCTATACATAGAAATGAAAAAGCCCCTTTTATGGAGCTTTTTCACTTTGAGTTTTGTTAAAATCTTAGATATTGTTCATTGACATAATTTTGCAAGTTAAAGTGACCGCTACTTTGTCAGGAGTTGTAGTAGCCGGTTTTGTATCTTTCTTCTTTGTTTTTTTTGCCGCTACAGGGGCGGCGGCTTGTTTGATTATTCCTTCTAATAGAAGTGCGACTCGTTTATCTTTTGACTTTACATCAGCAAGAAATTGTTGTATAACATCAATACGCTCTTGATTGATATTGCGTTGAGAATCGTGATTCGGCATTTCTTCAACTTGTTCTTTCGATTTTTTCGTTTTCTTTGCTTTTGCTTTAGCTTGTATGGGAGCTGCCTCTTCTTTTGGCATTGACAACGACACAGAAAGTCCACGATTTTGTTTAAGCAATTCAATCAATGAAGTTAATTGCACTTTTGCTGATTCCGTTAACTGGGATGTCCCTAATGCAAAAGCTTCTGTTGTAAAGAGTTGACGACCGGCTACAGCAGCCATAACTGAAAAATTTTGTTTTACTTCAGTAAATTTTGATACATTCGGAGTTGTGTATGGATGAGTCGTGACTAATAAATCAGTTCCTGAGATTCGAAGTGTATATTGTGTATTGGGTTGAAGAACTACGCTTGTGAAATTTCCTTGTTTGTCGGTTTTTGTACGATTTTCCTTACCACTCGGATCTACGAAGGCAAGCGAAGCCCCGACAAAAGTCGAAAGCGATTGATCGGGTGTAATTACCCCCGATAAACTGATAGTTGTACCAATTTGGGCAAATGACACTTGCAAAGAGCCGAGCAACAGTAATGACAGGAACGAGAGTTGAGAAAATACTTTTTTCATGATATGAGAGAAAATGTGAATAAACATAAACAATAATGGGAACAAGGTCATTTTGTCACAAAAAAAACCCTTCACAACAGAGTTATGAAGGGAGAAAGGATTGTTTTTTTTAAAATTTATTTTACATCAATCAATTCAACGTCGAAAATAAGCGTTTCATTAGGTCCGATATCAGCACCGGCACCACGTTCGCCATAGCCGAGATTCGACGGTATATAAAAACGGTATTTTGCACCGATTTTCATAAGTTGAAGTCCTTCTGTCCAGCCGGCAATCACGCCTTTGAGCGGAAATGTGGCCGGTTCACCGCGATCAACAGAACTGTCAAACTTTTTACCATTGATAAGTGTTCCCGTATAATGCACTGTAACAGTATTTTCGGCGGTAGGTTGTTTGCCAGTACCCTCTTTGATTACTTCATATTGCAATCCGCTTGCAGTTGTTTTCACACCGGCTTTTTTACCGTTTTGTGCAAGAAATTCTTGTCCTTTTTTCATGTTCTCGTCTCCTTTTTTCTTAGCTTCGCCTTGTTGTTTTTCCATCATTTGTGCTTGAAATTTATTCATAACTGATGCCACTTGTGCTTCTGTGAGAATGGGTTTTCCTTTAGAATATGATTCACGAAGTGCTGCAATCAGAGTTTCTTGATTTACTTCTATGTTCTGTTGAGAAAGGTTAGAACCAATCTGCATACCTATGCTATAGCTCAAAGAATCTTTGAAATCTTTGAGAGCCACAGCGCGATCTTTACCACTTTTTTGTTGTGAACATGCTTGCATGGCGAAAAAACTACCGCAAAGAATTGCGATGACAAATACCTTCATTCAGGTTGCTCCTGTTATATAGTTAAATAAAATTTATACAAAAATACCGACAAAACCCATAACAATCGTTTAGACATTTTTCAAGAGCAAAATGATGAAACATACTTCACTTTTGTTAATTTAGAGGTTTATGGACTTTATCAATTCAATCTTATAATTACAATTATGGTTACTTTCTACAGATTCGCTCAATTCACTTTAGCGTTACTAATTGTTTTTCAAGGTATTAGCAATGTAGCTAAAGCAGGCAACAGAGACACGACATGGGTACAGACCTTTACGTTCGACTCTATATTTACAAGAGAAGCAACTTTCAAGTTTCCGCCTCGCGGTGAAAAATATGAGAAAGTTTTGATGTGGTACACCCTCAAATGTGACCCCAGAACACCTTGGGACAAGTATAATTGTGGCGAGTGGGACTATTTGACCTATACTGGAATCCGTGATTCAAGTGCACGATTTGATTCAACACGACTTACACACCCTAACTTTCGACTTTCTGATGGCAGCTCTCCCGATGTGTTCAAATATTCGAACAAATCAACACCATCATTCATGATGAAACAATACTCCACAGCAAAAGCGGCTTCTCTTGGTGCTCTCAAATCATCTACGGCTGAAAATGCAGGAAACCTATCATACACTGCCGTTGCGTCACATCGCTACAGATTTGTCTATACAAGCTCGGAAGTTAAAGCTATGGGTTTTACAAAAGGCAATATTGATGCAATCGGCATTGTTCTAAAAAGTGGTACCGATTGGTCAGTATTTTCAAAGTATCCACTTCGTGTTGGCTTGGTAAAAGATGGTGCGCAACCTGTGATCGCTTCCATGCCAACAATGGCTAAGGAATACATACCAATGCTTCCGATTACTGATAAAACCCAACACTTTGTCCCCTCATCAACGCCTTTGGCTTGGGATGGTGAAAGTGCTTTGGTGTTTGATATCATGACAAATTCAACCATGCCCACAAATGCCATCGAATTTGGTACGGTTAAAACGATGCGTGATGCTTTCAAAGTTTTTCCTACGCACAACAAAGCCATGATGTTCAATCGTGGCGATAATATCAGCGTACCTGCCGGTGCTTTTACTTCGCTTTCCAATGAAGTTACAATAATGTTCTGGCATTTTGGAAGCATTAATCAACCTCAAAATCACAATACTTTTGAAGCTCGTGGACCTAAAGGCGAACGTATCGTCAATGCGCATGTTCCTTGGGGAAACAAAACCGTATATTGGGATGCAGGCAATGCAAGTGGATATGACAGAATCGAAAAAGCAACAGATGATAATTCTATTAAATCACAATGGAATCACTGGGCATTTACAAAAAATACCGCTACAGGCTCGATGAAAATATACCTTAATGGTAAACTTTGGCACTCCGGTACGGATAAACAAAGGACTTTGGGGACAATTAGTGACTTCAAAATTGGCTCAGGTGTTGACGGCTCATTTACGGGTATGCTGGACGAATTTTGTGTCTATAACAAAGAGCTTACTGAATCACAAATTTCACAAATTATGCAATATCCTAAGGAATCCGCTTTAAATTCTTTAGTCATCAGATATAGCTTTGATAATGTAAAAAATAATGACATTATAGCTTTGTCGGATAATTCATCTCCTATAAAAGCTACACTCTTCGGTATGCCTTATCCCGTCAATGCCGAAAAATCAGGTTTAATATTTACCGATATTACAACACCAACAAATATTATTACAGGAAATGAAGCCCTAAGTATGCCATCAATAGTACTTTACAATGGAACTTTGCCAACAATTTCCAAAGAAAATTTTGTGGAAAAAGATACTATACCTGCAAAAAGAATTTCTTTAGTTTTATTCAACAACCCGGCAAACGGCAATATAATCAAGGAGAATATTGCTAATTATCCTACAACAGCTACCGATACTCTCACAGTCTATGCCGCTGACTCTTATAGTTATACCTATGACATTAACGGCAAAAAAATTGATTCTGCATATAATGCTGCCGATAAAGAAATTACGAAAGCGACAAAGGTTTGGTACAGCCCTATAGTAAACTATGAAATTTGGCGTTATATCACACCGTATGGCATCGGATTAGATTTAGGTCCAAAGGGTTTTCGTTGGGTCTATGATGTTACGGATTATGAGCCATTACTCCATGATTTTGTAAGACTTTATGCAGGCAACACTCAAGAATTACTCGATCTTAAATTTCTTTTCATTAAAGGTACACCACCACGCGACGTTGTAGCTATCAATAATTTATGGAACGGTGACAGATCGCATGGCTCTATAGCTGATAATAAAGAATTTTTGCCCATTGATAAGGTATTAACAAAATCGGGTAGTGGAAATACTCAATACGAACATAGAATTAAGATTCGTGTCAGCGGGCACGGCTTTGCCGATGATAAAGGAACAAATTGCGCGGAGTTTTGTCCCAAAAAACATTTTGTTACGGTCAATGATAAAAAGTTTGAATGGATGCTATGGAATGAATGTGCAACAAATCCGGTATATCCACAAGGTGGTACATGGACATTAGACAGAGCGGGATGGTGTCCGGGAGCAGAAGTGCCAACACAAGATTTTGATATTACACCATTTATAAAAAGCGGTGAAAGTAATGTATTGGACTATGGTATGCAAGCATATGACTCACGCGGAGCCTTTGGAAATTATGTTGTTGCTTCTCAGTTAATCACATATACGGCACCAAACTTTAAAACCGATTGCTCGGTAGAAGATATAGTTCAACCGAATGATTGGGAATTTTACAGCCGGATGAATCCTATTTGTAATAATCCGAAAATTGTCATTAAAAATAAAGGAACAAATCCTCTGACATCTGTCGCTATTGAATATGGTGTAAAAGGTGGTGTAAAATCCACATTTAATTGGAAAGGTAATTTATCATTTCTCCAAACAGACACCGTTGTGCTACCTTCTATCTCATGGGGAAATATTACAGGCAAGCAAAGATTTGAGGTTACACTGCGTAATCCCAATGGAACAGTGGATGAAAATACACTCAATGATTTTGGCGATGTTCGCTTCGATGCTCCGCCAATTATGTATCCTCAATTCCAAATTAATCTTAAAACAAATAATCAAGCAGCAGCACAATATGAATGGTATTTGAAAAAAGCGGATGGTACTATTATAGGCGAAGGCAGTAATTTAGAAGATAATACAGTTTACAAACATGATTATACTCTCGAAAATGGCTGCTATGAGTTTCGTTTGACAAATCGTGAGGACTATGGTCTGGATTTATGGTTCGTGAGACAACAATTAGGGTCCGGATATCTTAGATTACTTTCTGATGGTGTGAGTGTTAAATCATTTAATCCGGATTTTGGGCGCGATGTGTTTTTACAATTTGTTGTCGGTGATAAGCCAACAATCAGTGCTGTGACAAATGTTGAACAATTGAGTTTCGGCAATGTCAAGTTGAATGAAACAAAAGAAATGGAATTTAAAATTACTCCAAAAAATGCAGCAGGTCTTATTGTCGAGGAAGTTTCTGTTTCCTCTCTGCGAAAATTTTATTCCGTAAAATCGGTTACACCAAGTGTTGAAAGCAATAATCCAAGAACCTTGGCTTTTGGTGATACCATGACTATTATTGTTGCATTCAAAGGTGACAGAGAAGGTAAACATAACGGTAACTTAATCATTAACTCGAATGACCAAAAAAATCAAGCATTTTCCGTTCCACTCACCGCCTCTATAGGTACAACTTCTGTCAATGATATGGTTATGGAAAATGACTTAATTCTCGAAATACAACCCAATCCTAACGATGGCAATGGTGTGATAACCTTTGGAAATATGAATGGTATCGAGACTGAATTACGTGTTTCAATTACGGATTTACTCGGCAATGAAATTATTGAACTGACGACTGAAAAACTTGCAGGAAATGTGTCTCATCTTCAAATACCATCTCATTTACCAAATGGAACATACAGAGTTTTGGTTTCAACCCCATATTCAAAAACTTCAAAACAATTTGTTATCCTAAAATAATTCTTATTATATATTTTCCTCCCCTTCTGTACTGTAACAGGAGGGGATTTTTTTTGCTTATGCGCATTCTCTACGACGAAGAAATTCCATTGCTTGCAGAATATTGCACTAAATATTCCATTGAGGCATACCCTTTCTCACATAGGAATTTAACAAAAAAACTTTTAGACTATTATTCGCCACAGGGATTATGTATTCGATCAACGACAAAGATTAACTTTGAACTTATTCGTAACAGCTCTGTAGAATTTATAGGAACAGCAACCTCGGGCATGGATCATATTGATATGTCAATTTTGCAATCTGACTCTATTCACTGTGCGTCTGCTATCGGTTCTAATGCCAATGCAGTGGCAGAATATTGTATTTCAGGAATATTGGAGTATGCTAAAGTATATGAGAAAAATGTACACAATCTGACGCTTGGAATCGTCGGCTATGGTAATGTTGGTCAAAGACTTGCTCTCTATGCATCTTTATTGGGAATGGATGTTCTTGTTCATGATATTCCTCGACTAAATAAAGACTTACCTTTTTTTCACGAGCATCACGAGTTCCTTACTATTCTCGATCGAGCGGATTGTGTTTCTTTTCATGTACCGCTTGATACTTCTTCAGTACACAGTACATATCATTATCTTAACAAGAACAATGTTTCATTGCTGCGTTCTTCGCAATTAGTCATCAATGCAGCTCGGGGTAGCATTATTGATGAAAATTCTTTACTGCATAAGGAGAATATACCAGCATTGGTATTAGATACTTGGGAACATGAACCGAATATTTCAATCCCTTTGGCAAAGAAATGTTTTATTGCTACACCACATTCTGCCGGATACACCAAACAAGCAAAGCACAATGCCACTGTCGCCATTTTTAATGCCTTATTATCGCATTTTGGGATAGCATCCGACGTGCCTATAATTCATTTTGATATAACATATCGCAATTATCCTTTACGAGCATCAGAAAAAACTCGTTTATTATTAGCATCACCCGAAACAGCCCGCGTAGTGTTATCCGGCACAAGAAAAATAAGAGAAAGAAGTTTAATTTTTCTGTCTAATTCGCAGCATTTTTCTACCACTGAGGCATCGTATTTTGATAATCAACGAAATATATGTCTAAATGATGATGAACATTTACAGCTTGATTTGTAAACTCCAAAGCATGATACTATCCCACATAGTATGAGGTTCTCTAATATTCAGAGCGCCAAACGATTATGCATCGAATAAATCACATGAAAATCTCGAAGAACAATTTGACCGGGAGATATATAACCTCAGTCAATTGTCAGACATTTTTTTCGATATAATCAATTAAACTGTGAATTACTTTGATGTGAATTTCTTGAGCACGATCGGCATAGTGTGTATATGGAGCACGGATTTCCACATCACATAAGTCAGCCATTTTGCCGCCATTTTTACCGGTTAATCCCACAATGAGCATCCCCTTTTTTCGTGCAGCTTCAATTGCTCTAATAACATTTGGCGAATTTCCGCTTGTACTTATTGCTAATAAGACATCACCTTCATTACCAAGTGCTTCAATATATCGAGAAAAAATATATTCATAGCCATAATCATTCCCAACACATGCAATATGGGACGGATCGGCTATAGATATTGCCGGAAGCGCTTTTCTATCATCGCGATATCTGCCTGTTAACTCCTCGGCAAAGTGCATGGCATCACACATTGAGCCGCCATTACCACAGCTTATGATTTTTTTTCCTTGCTTTATTGCATTCGACATCAATTCTCCTGCTTTT
>JAFLBY010000005.1 GCA_017302855.1 Candidatus Kapaibacterium sp. | reverse complement strand
ATTGGGAATGTGGAGCAACCGATGGTGCAATTTGGTCCTTTGGGTACGGCATGGAATCGTTTTTCCAAAGTGACGGAGATTTTGCCCATTGGCTTAGTCCATGTTTGGGAATAATCGAAGTATGTTGTTGCGGCATATCCCATGGCGACGGCTTCTAAAGCACGGTCGAAGGCATGGGGTCCTGATGCTTGGAATGCCATGACAAAACCTTGTCCGGTGGTGTGCATGGTTGCATAGCCGATTTCAAAGAAGTGAGCGGCGGCGCGTTCGAGCAGTTCTATGCATACGGCAGCGCGATCAGCCGGAGAAAGGCGTGACCATTGTTTTTGCGCTTGGATTGCATTGGCTGCTAAGGTGTCTGCCGACCACGTGGGATAGGTAATTCCCAAAGGAAAACCATAGGGAGATTGCTCTTCGCCTACTGTACCATCACTTCCTTGCTGCAATAATCCATCGAAGGGTTTATTGAGTCGGTTTTTGAATTGAGCTAATCCGTCATCGTTTGCTGTTTCGCCATAGATTTTTCCGCTTGGCGGTTCGGGCCAATGTGCATAGAAGGTGCGTGTGGCATTGGCTTCGATTGCTTCGGTTAATGTTGCGGCGTGTTTTTCGATTAATTGTTGAAATTCCATTATTCCTCGTGAAAAAATATATTAGAAAAAAGGTTTTTTTAATTTTTTATCAATTTCTTTCATGCGTAATTTTTCTCTTTCAGAAAGTGCATGTTCACCAAGACGATTTGCTTTATCTGCCAGATAATTCCATTCATTGACAAGGGAATATTCTTCGGCTCGGGTGAGTGTGTAGCGCGGTGCCATGCCGAATAATTGCGGTTGAAAGATAATGCCCAATAAAACAAGTACGGATACGCCGAGTAATAATCCGATGATGAGCGGTTCTAAAACAAAGAGCATGGGATAATATGCGAGCGTTAAGAGTAATCCTGTGATAGCGCCACCCAAATGCGCTTCATGTCCAATATTATCATATTTTTTTGACATTCCGAATATAGAATATGCAATATAAGCAATACCATAAATCCATGCGGGTATTGGTACGGGCAAAAGCAAGAACATAATTTCCGATTGCGGATTTATTGCAATACTTGCAAAGACGATGCCGCTGACTGCGCCGGAAGCTCCTATGGCTTTGTAATCTTCGGAACGTGAGGCATTGACGATATAAGAAAGTACATTACCACCCACTAAACTTGCCGTATAAAGTACGAGAAATTTATCCCATCCGGCGATGATAACATTGGAGCCGAAAGAATACAGCACGAACATATTCATCCCGAGATGGAACCAATCGGCATGGAGAAATCCTGATGATATAAATCGTATGAATTCTTTTTGTCTTTTAATGGCAAAAGTGCTGAATAAAAAACGTTCAAAAAAATTGAGATCGGAAAATCCTCGCATCGAGATAAATATCGTCAGTCCGATAATTGCATATAAAATTATATTTTCCATACTTTATGATAATGAAGTAAATATTTTTGCTAAAGAATGCGCTGCTTCTTTTCTTTCAAATGTGCGGATGATGTCCGTGTCGGGACTGTGTTGTAATGTTTTTTGTTCAAAAGAAGTAACAATATGTAACAATATTTTTGCAATGTGTTGAATATCTTGTTGATTAACTACCCATCCGCTTTTTGAGTCAAGAATATGTTGCGCCGCAGCCCCTTCGCGAGGTGCTAAAGCCAATATTGGTTTATTGACACCAATATATTCAAAGACTTTGCCGGGGACAATTTCCGCACT
Source organism: Candidatus Kapaibacterium sp. (assembly GCA_017302855.1). Classification (GTDB taxonomy): domain Bacteria; phylum Bacteroidota; class Ignavibacteria; order Kapaibacteriales; family UBA961; genus UBA2353. Next base: position 41,295 of record JAFLBY010000005.1, on the reverse strand, counting down.
CTCTTTTGCTTCGTCCACAATAAGTAAAGTCACATCAGCTTGCTGCAAAGCACGAATACTTTCCCGATGGGGTACATAGGGCACAATGTCTATTGAGTGACGAAAACTTGTTTTTTCAATCATCTCCATAACTTCAGCTCCCATACGCCCTATGAACCGAAGACGAAACCGCTCGGCTTGTATTTGCCCGTCACGAATAAGCTGTTCTATTGCTTGGAATAATGTTGCGGGATTGCGTCTGCCGTACATTGAGCCCGTATAGGTAATGGTGCAAACTTCATTCTCATGTGCCACAGGGGTTGGGAAATCAGCCGAATCGAATCCATTGGGCACATGATAGAATTTTGCGGGTTTCAAAGAGGGATATTTCCTCAGAGCATCGTCGGTAATGCCCTGCCAAGCCGATTCAATAGCGTCGGCTTCTGTGAACACGGATTTCTCAAGTGCTTTATCAATCATTTTGGGCAAGAACCATCGTTTGGGCGTGGTCAAAAAATCTGTCCACGGATCGCGGAATCCTGCCACCCACGGCAATCCTGTGGAACGCTTCACAGCACGAGCAATGAGCGAACATGTATAAGGAGGTGAGGAGCTATAGAGCATATCAATCCCCTCTTCTTTGATGATGTGATGTGCAGCTTTGACGGCTGTGAACATCCATCCAATGCGAGCATCGGGGATAAAAATCGTTGAGCGTATGAACTCGGCAATGCTCTCGGTGAGGCTGCGGCTTTGCCCTTCTTTTTTGATATTATTGACATCCAAGGCAACAGATTTATCTTTTCCGGTGAACTTTCTGTACAGGTCATACGGTTCATAAATGTGGGTTCTTTCGACGCGAATGTCTTGAGGAATTTTTTGCAAGAGGGATTCATCGCGAGCGGGGAAATCACCATTGGCAACAGTAAGAACAATCGGCTTCCATCCAAACTCTTGAAGATACTGGACATGCTTCAGCACCCTTTGTACGCCGGGACCGCCGGAAGGAGGAAAATAGTAAGCAATCACAAGAACTTTTTTCATAAACTCTATATATTCCATATTATTACCACTGCTGACTCTCTCTGTGCGGACAGTGTGTTTTGCAAGCGGTGAAAATTCATATTGGCAAAAATAAAGGTCTGGAACAAGGTAGAAAACTATATCATTTGTAGTTTTGCCAAATAATCAAGAAAAACACTATGGATTTATTACGTTCTTTTGTATCTGAAACGCAACGTTTTGTCGTTGCCCATCGCGGTTCTTCGGGCACTGCACCGGAAAATACTATGGCTTCTTTTCGCAATGCCATAGCCGACGGAGCACGCATGATAGAGCTTGATGTGCAGCTAACAGCAAGCAATGATGTTATCGTGTTCCACGATGATGTTTTGGGCAGAACTACCAATGGACAAGGGCAAGTGCGCACGCAATCGCTCGCAGACCTTCAAAAATTAGATGCCGGTTCATGGTTCTCCGAACAATTCATCAATGAACGCATTCCGACCTTAGCCGAGGCATTGGACTTTCTGCGCGACAAATCATTTGTCAATATTGAAATCAAGCCACCAAAAGAAAGTGATTTTCGCTTACGTTTGGAAAAAGTTATGGAAACTGTCTTTGCTGCAAAAATGGAAACCCACACTTTGTTCAGCTCTTTTCATCATCGTACTTTGCGCGAACTCAAAGAACGCTATCCGCAATTACATACCGCAGCTATCAATGTTCCGGGTGACAAACGTATGCCTTCCGAGCTTTCCCGCGAAACGGGCTGTGAGGGCTTTGTCTGTTCCATTCATGAATTGACCCAAAAAAGAGTGGATGATGCCCACAAGCATAATTTGTATATCGGCGTTTATACTATCAATCGTAAAGATCAATTCGACAAGGCATATAAAATGGGTGTGAAAGCTTTAGTCACTAATTTTCCGGCTAATCTGACCCAGTGGATGAGCGAACAACAGACATAAGATTCTATGGACAACTTTTATTTTATTCTTGGTATTGTTGCCGCATGTTGCACAACATTTTCCTTTTTGCCACAAGCATTACGTGTATGGCGCACTCGCGAAGTGGAACAATTGTCTATAGCAACACTTTCTTTAATGCTCGTTGGAGTAATTTTATGGCTTATTTACGGTATTTTTCGCGATGACATTGTCATTATAGGAGCAAATGTGGTAGCAATGTTTTTTGTGGCTTATATCTGGTCGGTCAAAGTGAGCGATATGCGAGAAAAACGCAAAGAGGACGATCATCACAATGAAGCAATTATGTAATTGTTACGACTTTCGATAGTATCATTATATTTTTAAGGTTTTATCCACTTATCTTGCAATGGTATTCATACGCTATTGCAAAGAAAAATCTGAGTGTACAATTTTGTAAAATTGGTCTTGAATGTGCATTCCAAGTTCAAAGGTAATATTTACTCTATACCCATAATTTCATTCTATGTTACACCTTTTTTCTTATATTTGAAAAATGTGAATGAGTAAAGCAGCACCTTTAGTGCTGATGCTCAATGCTGTATTATTTATTACTCTGAAGGAATAATCATGTACCGACTACTTGTGATGCTTACAATCATTGTTGCCTGCGTTGAACTTCATGCCCAAGATATTATCATTAAACGAGATGGGAAAGAGATACCGTCAAAAGTTCTTGAAATTTCGAGCACAGAGATACGATATAAAGATTTTGATTTTCTCTCAGGTCCGACAAGGGTACTTCCTATAAGTCAAGTTGTGGTTATTCTTTATGAGAATGGAAAACGAGAGGTTTTTTCTTCAAAAGATGAAGAAGTAAAAGAACAACCTGAGTACAACGATAAAGCATCATTTCTCGTAGGTGCAGGGGTAGGTAATAGCTATGGATTACCCGGAATCAGATTTCAATTTAATACGGCAAAAGAAGATAGATTTGGTTTTCATGCCGGAATTGGTTTATTTCCGAAAATAGATTTTATTGTTGCAGCCGGTGTTAAATACTATGTTTTCAAGGATGTTTATCTCAATGCGCAATTCGGTACATTGGGATACAATCAACGATCATTTATAGAAACAAGCTCTATACATACTACTATTGAAGCTCTCTACGGTCCATCTTTCTACGGTCCATCTTTGCTCATCGGCGGTGATTGGGCTTGGGATATAAGTCAATCCTTTGGTCTTGGTATAAATGCAGGTTTGGGAATGAGCTATGAAGTGAGTACAATACAAGAGTTTGTCCCTGCAATTGATTTGGGAGTTATATTTAAGTTTTATTAATTAAACATTACCGTATCAAAACGATTTTACCAAGTATATTTTGACCCGATTGCACAAAATATGTGCCGGCAGGAATTGACATACAATGAAATGAAATTCCATTTTCTCTCCATAAAACAGGTAACAAAAAAGAATTACCATTTACGCTGTGAGTTAATGTCACATAGGGCATAATTATTCCATGAGATAAAGCAGAAAATACTTCCCCAGAGCTTGGATTAGGGTAAAATATAGATGTTTTTTCAAAATAATCTGATGATGACGATGTAGAATAAACCTCTACAGCCCCACGAGAACGATTTCTTCCCATTGCAGAAATAGTCGAAAATTGGCGACCATTAAAATCCGAATAATCTGCAATCTCAGGAGAGCCGGAACCAATGGCAGGAGAAAGAGAACTTGGAATAAAATTCATTGTATCAATAAATAAAGGATCTGCAATAATACGCGCCGGGTCTTTATCATCAGCCGGAATATTAGGACCCGCCCACGATACATTATCGGGATTATACCATAAATTCCAGCCATAACTAAATGTCTCCGGAGCGGTATTACCACCTATATTAAATGCAGGTTGCGCAGAAGAAAAGACAATTATATTATCATGAAAAGAATTATTACCGCATGGTAAAAATCCATTTCCTACTGTTTCCTGTAATATTCTTACAGCCCAGCGAACCGGACGATGTATTGTATTATTGGCAACTTCACATTGCACTGCCCCCACGAATGCAATTGGTGCATTTGATCCGATAAATATATTCGATACCACGCGAATAAATGCTGCTTCATATTTTGTTTCTAAAGGACGAAAAAATTGTAAACCTGTCGAGCCACCGATATTAACGGCTCTTTCGCCACCATTGATAAATCTATTGCGTGTAATGAGAATATGTGCTGTTCCCCCTTTTGCTTGTATGCAATTAGAACCGCCATTTTCAAAATAATTATCGGAAAATATACCATAATGGCAACCGACCATATCAATGAGCGAACCACCCGGTGAGCCATTAAGGAAACGGCTTCGAGTGATGGTAAAAGAGTCCACGCCGGACATTTTTAGTTCATCATTATTGCCTGTGGCATTCATGGAACGCCATTCACAATTGCTGATAACAATATGATGCGCAGGAGTATCATACGAACCGCCATCATCAATATTCACACCATTACTCGTTTGTTGCTCAAATATCAGACCTTCAATTTTTAGATATGCCGGATCGGTAAGATGAAACGCTTGTGAGCCACCGCGAAAAATTACCTGTTCGCCTTTTGCGGCGCGAATGACAATATAATTTTGCATTGTGCCTTGTAACTTTTCAATATAATCCCCACCCGGATATACTCCTTCACGTATCAAGAGAGTATCGCCGGGCTTTGCCTGCGAGGCGGCTTGTTGCAAGCGCGTAAATGGCTTACCGACACCAATTTCCAATACTGTTGCTTCGACAGCAATACCACTCCATACGAAAATGATAAAAAGGAAAACATTTCTCATAATCTTATCCTTTGATTGTTAGAACATCTAAACCCGATTGTTCGATGCAATATATGAAACTTTCTTACTCAAAAATAGAGAATTACCGCTATTGAATTATATCATATTTGACAAAAAGTATGGATGGCGTTGATTGCACATGAGCCTTGAGTTATACAATGCAATTAACTACCCTACGTTGTAGGCAACTGACTTGTAAGATTACATTCATGTCACACAGCGAAAAAAACAAACCTAAGTTCAAATTTTTCAAAATATTATGAATGATATAATCGTAAGAGAATATACAACGGCATTAGAAATACTGCTGAAGAAACCCGCAGTAACCTTGCCGCATACCATTATAGAGTCAATAGTCAATGCTCAGGATTTACAGCCGGATGTTCTGCATTGGAAAGAATCAGGAGTATTGTTACATCTGTGTTCACAGGTTGGTATAGCCGCTCACTTGCGATATGTGGCAGTGCATGATTTCTTCACAAAACACTCCGATTATATCATACCGGCGGTTACTTCGATTTATTGGCAAGGAACTTGGCAACAAATTGCGATTATGTCCAAAAAAGGTTCTGTTCTGCGTTGTGTGATTTTATCGAATCAAGATGAGATAGACATTGATGAAAAGGTGCTTGAGGACACAGAAAAGAAAGCATATCAGATTGCTCTTGATCATGAAATAGAAAAATCGCGTACCTTATTGGCTCACGCAGGTGTAGAGCCAAAGCAGATTGACAAATGTTTGCAAAAGTATGGTAGCGAAACTCTTTTGCTCGTCGCTGAATATCTAGAAGTTGTTGCTTTAGAAGTGCAAGGTAGAAAAGAACTTGCTTGTCATTTATTGGAGCACCCCGAATTAGCTTCCACACTTTCGGCAGCGCATCATGTGCGCACAATATTGCCCAATCATGGCTTACCGGTTATTGTAGCAGAAGGAGGAATTGGTTTTATTGCTGAAGTGTATCATAAAGAGCCGCTCCATCACAAAGATCATGAAGCAGACCATCATCATCTTACACCGGTTGAAAGAGCTGTTCGCTATATACGTTTCGAACAAAAAGATATATGGATTGTTATTGCCTATAGTATTATTATTGGCTTAGTTTCACTTGTTACGCCATTATCGGTCAATGCTATTGTTTCCACAATATCTGCGGGTATTTATACACTTCCTCTTTTGGTATTATCAGGGTTAATATTTTTTGGACTTCTTTTTTCCGGCTTTGTCAGTATTGTGCAAATGTATGTAGTCGAAGTAATTCAACAACGCCTTTTTGTCAATACGGCATTTGAAATTTCTTATAAATTACCAAAAGCTGATTATGAAGCAATGGAGCACGAAAATGTACCTGAGTTACTTAATCGTTTTTTTGACATACTGACCTTACAAAAGTCCGTGTCAAAAATACTTATTGATGGTCTTGGGGCATTAATTATCGGTGTTGCCGGTTTAGCATTATTGGCATTTGTCAGTCCCATATTACTTACAATAGGCATTATCTTACTTGTTTTTTCAGGTATTATGATTTATGTACTTGGGCGCGGTGCTTTAAAGACCAGCATCAATGAATCGAAAAAGAAGTATGATGTAGCAGGTTTTTTAGAGGACATTGGACGCTCAATGCTCAGCTTTAAATTAACCGGAACAACGGAATTTATTTTCCGCAGAATTGATTCTTTATTGCATCAATACTTAAAACACCGTCGTTCACATTTTCATATCTTAGTTCGCCAATTATCCGGCTTTGCCGTTTTGCGTTCAGTAATTAACACATCGGTGTTGGCTATAGGCGGTATTTTAGTGATTGAAAGACAAATCACACTTGGTCAACTTGTTGCAACAGAAATAGTTATTGTTTCACTTATCGCAGCACTTGAGAAGCTGTTTCGCCAATTGGAAGTGGTCTATGATGCTTTAACATCTCTTGATAAAGTTGGACATGTAACGGATATTCCCCTTGAACGAGTTGGTGGAACATTGTTTCCTCAAGGAAATAGCGGCATCGCAGTAGAAACAAAATCTGTGTCTTACTCTTATGATTCATTGCCCGTATTACATAATTTAACATTGTTCGTACCCTCAGGGGCAAGAGCTTCTTTGGTTGGAAAATCAGGCGCAGGAAAATCAACGTTAGCACATTTGCTTATTGGTGTTATTGAAGCAAAAACAGGAACCGTTCTTTTAAATGATTATGATACTCGAGTGTTGGATTTATCATCCTTACGGCGCAATATTGGACTTGTATTGCCGAATGATGAAATAATCGAAGGTACAGTCTATGAAAATATAGTGATGGGCAGACCTTGGGTCAGTCCGCAAGATGTGATGAACGCTATTCGTTTAACGCATTTGGACGAAACATTTTTACGTTTGCCACAGGGCTTACAAACTCATCTCATCAGTTTTGGGAAAAATCTTTCCACGGGCGAAATACGCCGTTTGATGATTGCCCGTGCTATTGTTCATAGCCCTCGTCTGCTTGTTTTAGACGAACCATTTACCGGAATTGAAGAAAATCTAAAAATAGAATTAATGCAAAAAATATTTGATAAAAATAATCCTTGGACAATTATTGCAATTACTCATGACCCGGAAGTAGTCGCCGTAACAGATATGATGTATGTCTTACGTGATGGTGCTATCGTGGAACAAGGAATACCAACCGAGCTTGCGAATGATAAAACAAGTGAATGTTCACATTTATTTCCCGATTTATCTTCATTCTTGGATTATAATCTCCAAAAAGGACAGCAACAATGAAACTAATGTCGCTCTTTAAACCGCATATTCCACAATCAATTCCGAATCACGGACTAAGTTATTCACTTACGGCTGTGCGTACTTCACGCAGCATGCGAGTGTTTGCATTTCTTTTATTGTTTTTACTCGTATCTCTAATTATTGTTCTTGTTGGAATCCCTTGGGTTCAAACAGTAAATGGAGATGGTCAAGTGACAGCTCTTATCCCAAATCAACGTCCACAAACAGTGCAAGCGCAAATTAAAGGTCGCTTAGAAAAATGGTATGTCACCGAAGGTCAATTTGTGCAAGCAGGCGACACTATTGCCATATTAGAAGATATTGACAGTAAATTCTTAGATTTTAATCTTATTGAAAATCAATCAAAACAATTAGAAGCACTCAAGGAAAGAAAAAATCAAATTGAAATGCAGGTGCAAGTTTTTCGACAGCAAGTTGAAGCAGAAAGAAATGCAAGAGAAGCCGGCGTTATGGCTTCAAAACAAAAACTCCAACAATCTATACAAAAACGCATAGCCGCGGAAGCAACAGTAAAGCAAGCCGAATTAGATTATGATATTGCCAAAACTCGATTTGAGGACAGAAAACAATTATTCGAAAAAGGATTGCGTTCACAGCGCGATTTTGAACGCGATCGCATGGATTTACAACGTAGCGAAGTATCGTTGACGAAAGCTCAAACCGATGCCGAAGGGGCACGACGCAATGAACAAGAAGAACGCTCTAATGTAATCAATAAAGAAAGCGAAGGTTCATCAAAAATATTCAAAGTGATGTCAGATGAAACTAAAGCTATGGAAACTATTGCTTCATTAGAAAATTCGATTGCAAAAGGCACTTCCGAGTTAAATACAGCTCTCGCACGACGCAACGCGGCTATTGTGCGTTCACCTGTTAATGGCAAAGTTGTTCGGCTATTAACTTTGGGCAGCGGAGAAACACTTAAACAAGGACAAGAAATTGCTATCATCGTTCCTGATGCAAATAGTTTAGCTGTGGAATTGATGATTTCCGGCAATGATGCTCCATTATTATCGGTGGGGCGTAAGGTAAGGCTCCAATTTGATGGATTTCCGGGATTTCAGATTTCCGGCTGGCCATCAGTGTCCGTGGGTACTTTCGGTGGTATTATTTCTGTTATTGATGCTGTTGATGATGAAAAATCAAGCGGTAAATTTCGTGTCGTTGTCCGCCCCGATCCCAATGATGAACAATGGCCCGAATCGAAATTTTTAAGACCGGGTACTCGTTCATTAGGATGGATGCAGTTAAATACCGTAACCCTTGGCTTTGAATTATGGCGACAATTTAATGGGTTTCCGCCAACGGTTGATAAACCCAAAGACGGAAAAAAATCAAAAAAAGATGATGACAGCGAAGAATAAAAAAAATCCCGCACAAAGCGGGATTTTTTTTTGAATAAATATGATGAATATTATTGCACTACCTTCATTTCCACTCGGCGGTTACGTGCGCGATTTTCATCGGATGTATTTGGTGCTACGGGATTTTCTTCACCGTAGCCTTTGGTTGTAATGCGGCTTTTATCTATTCCATTATTTGCCAGATATTTACTCACAGCATTGGCACGGTCGGCAGATAATTTTACATTGTAGTTTTTATCGCCGACATTATCAGTATAACCTTCAATTCTAATTTTTACATCAGATTTTTCCTGTAAAAATTGTATCGCATTATCTAAATCGGGATATGATTCCTCTTTTAATTCTGCTTTATCAAAATCAAAAAATACTAATAATCGAGTTTCCCCTTGTGAATATGGCGACAGTGCAATATCTTTAGTCACCTCAGCGCCTTTGCTTACGGCAGGTACGGTCATACGCTCCGAATAAAACAAATAATCGGGCTTACGTGCCGTAATCGAATAATCACGATCGCCCGGAATAGTCACATAATACTCGCCGGTAATATCATCACTTCGCAAAGTTGCAACTTGTTTTCGAGTTTTCAAATCAGTAATCACAATATCTGCACCCAAAGGTTTACCGGTCACTTTATCGGAGACGATACCGCGCATGATTGTTACCGGTGATGGCATTTCCGGATTAGGCACAGCAAAATAGACATCCAACCCACCGGCACCGCCGCTGCGTGTACTTGCAAAATATGCATGATCAGTATTAATTTTTGCAATGTATGCAATATCATCAAACTCTGAATTAATAGGCGTACCTATATTTGTGGGCGAAGAAAATGCATCGCCGGACTTACGAGAAACATAAATATCAAATCCTCCGACACCGCCGCTGCGATTGCTTGCAAAATAAAAGGTTTTCCCATCAGCAGCAATATATGGCGTTGTTTCATCCGAAGATGTATTAATTTCATTCATATTTTGCGGCTTTGTCCACCCTTCACGGGTTCTCTTCGTAAGATAAATATCAGTACCTCCTTTACCTCCTGTTCTATCACTTGAAAAATAAAGAACCGTACCATCTTGGGTTAAACTTGGCGCAGCATCCCATGCATTGGAATTAACAATCGGTCCCAAATTTTGAACATCACGCCATTCACCGCCTTCTTTTCTGGCACTGTATAAATCTGTGCGACCGGAACCCTCGACTTCATGTGAATATGCTGCAAAAATGACATATTGACCATCCGCAGTCAATGTTGCGGAACCGGAATGTTGGGCATTATTAATTGCACCATCAATTTCTTTCATCGAAGACCATTCTGCGCCATTGCCATCCACAAAATATATTTTTTGTTTACCCGAACGCTCAGATGTCACATATAATCTGCCACCCGATTTTGTCATTGCATTCGGATAATCATCCGAAGAAGTATTAAATGATGTACGGGTTAATTGAACCGCTGCATTATGCTTGACTTGTCCTTGTGCTTCAAAAGAAAAAAAGCTAAAAACACAAAGTAAAAATAGTATAAATGTTCTCATGTTTTTATTTCTCCTTAATGAAAATAATACAATAATCCGACACCAAATTGTAAAGAATGTAAAGCGCGGTCCTCCGCAAGAATAATTTGATTACCGTTAACATCTTGAAACGTTTCATTTTCAAATGCTGGCGTAACAAAATACTGAAATCCTATACGAGGTATTAAAGCCCAATTATGATTAAGTGGAATTTTGTAAGCAGCACTAATATCAATACCAACACGAGTTGCTTTTGCACCATTTATATTCGTTGTTGTTGTAAGTGTTTTTGAAGAATCTCGTCTTAATGTTACAGGGTCATTGGTATAAAACCAACAATTTTCAGAATTTACTATTGTTTGCTTCGTCTCACTAGAAACAGCAGAGGAATTATTGATGATATTTATAGTCGGTCCTATTAAAAACATCAAATTATCGGTAGCATTTACTCTAAGTGAAAGCCCAAGATTGTAATAATTGAGTCCCGAAGAGCTTTGTTGATAATCAATGGTGGTTTTTTCAATAAATGTTCCAAAAACATCTTTGCAATCCTCTAAATATGTACCGCTGAACGTCACATTCTTGGATTGATATCCAAATCTTCCTTGTAAACCAATACTTGGCGAAAGTGAATAATCAATAACGGCATTGATAAATCCTCCTAATCCATTAGCAGACTTATAAATTGGGACAAGTCGCGAGTCGAGTGCTGATTCATTTAGAGTCTGACTAAAGAAATTCACCCCGAGACCGGCTTCAAGCCCAAGAGCAAAAACACCCGAATGCCCCGAAGAAGCGGAAGCTGATGCAACTCCGGATTGCGCACCAACGGAAGTTTGCGTTCGACCATTGGGTCGTAAGACATCCTCTTGTGCTGTGAGAAGGGGTGCAGCCATCATTGCGCAACACCATAGAATCAACACTTTCATAAATACTCCATTACATTGAATAAAAGAAAACACACATACGTACTCTTCATTACGAAGTGTTGACCAAAATACGACATTTTTTCGATGTCGCTCGACTTTTGTGCAACAAATTACGCTAAAACATGATTTCTTAATATCTTTGCACCTTGTTTTAATCACTTTTAGGTCAAAACCTCATGAGTTACATCTTTCGCTCTTTGTCTGTCGGCGTACTCATACTCTTATGCTCAGCAGCTTCGATTATAGCTGCCGATTCCCCTACCTATATGTCCATTGAAAAGTACTTTGATGATTTAACCATTAATAACAAAGCAATAAGTACAGTTGAAGGATATACCATAACACGGGAAGGACTTACTATAGTTCTCAGTTCCGGCACAATTTCGTTTGCAGAACCATGGAATGATCGTACCCATATTGCTTATTTTACAGGTGTAGCAAGTTTGCGTTATATGCCCACGACTAAAGTTGAAACCGACAGATTGGCGCAATACAATGAGGGACAAAAAAGTTTTTACAATGAATTTACCGATATGGTACTCTTTTTTAATGACTCTTTGTATGAAAACATTGTGAAGAAATTTCCTCCCCAAAAACTAACCTCAACAGAAAAAATAAAATTCCCTCATAAATTTAAAGATTTATTCAGTACGTACTTCGAACATCGAGAAATCATTTGGTCTCATTCTTTGCTTGATGCTCGAAGAAACAGTTCATTCCATTGTATGGCTTATGGTGAAAGACTAAAAACAGTATTATATGAGTTTTGCCCTACGGAGCCCGAACCGATTTCATTCTATATCTCTAAAACCACTGCCGATAATTTTGAATATAATTTTGTTAATCTTTGTCCTTCCATAAACCCTGCACACAATCCTGAAGAAGAATTAACAGTTACACATAACACCCTTGATGTAAAAATAGATAATGGCTTAAAAATGGCTGTGACCTCACAATTACGCATTACAGTAAATTCAGATGAAATGAAATGGGCAAGCTTTAATTTATATGAAGATTTGACGATAGAAAGTATCAAAGATGAGAAAGGGAATTCTCTCGAATTTTTTCAACCTGATGAATCAAATAAAATTTGGATACATATTGGAGCATCTAAAAAAGGTCAGAACAAAACACTTACCGTCAAATATGGTGGTAAAATTATTAAAAGAATCTATGATTATACAATTATAGAAACCTCCATCCAATGGTATCCTACTTATGGATATAAGCAAAAATCACTTTTTGACATTACATTCGCTGCACCGGACAATTATAAACTGATCAGCATAGGCAATAAAGTATCAGAAGAAAAGAAAGATGGCGAGATAATTAGTCGTTGGACAGTGGAATACCCCATACGTAATGCTTCATTTAATATAGGACCATTCAGCACAGCAGTGTCCGACCGTAAAGATGTTCCCCCAATTACTTTACATTATATCAATAGCAATAACAAAAAAAATGTTCTCACGGACATTGCTCAAGCGTATGAGTTTTACACAAGACTATTCGGTCCACTTCCTTTACAATCATTGAATGCAACCGAAATACCTTACACTCACGGCGAAGCATTCCCGGGTATGCTGCATCTTTCTTGGCTTACATTTGAAGATTCAGATAACTCAGGAGCATGGCAATCATTTAATGCCCATGAAACGGGACATCAGTGGTGGGGCATCGGTTTAGATTATAAAACATATCGAGACCGATGGCTCAGTGAAGGATTTACGGAATACTCTTCACTTATGTATTTACAAATGATGCTGGGCGACAATAAAAAATTCTTTGATATTTTAAAAAACACTCGTGAGAAAATAATAAACGCAAAAAAACAAAGAAAAAGCGATGGTGTGGATTTATGCCCTATTTCTTTGGGTCATCGTGTGGCAAGCACATCCCTTACTCGAGAAGACTATCATACAGTAATTTATGAAAAAGGTGCATGGACATTACACATGTTACGCAATATATTGCTCAATCTAAATACCATGAACGAAGATGCTTTTAAAACAATAATGAAAGATTTTTTTACGACGTATCAAGGTAAATCTGCATCTATTGCCGATTTTCAAAAAATTGTTGAAAAACATGTTAAACAAGATGTTTCATGGTTTTTTGAACAATGGGTACATTGTTCGGATATTCCTGTCTATCATTTCGCTTTCAAAACTGAAAAAACTCCTGATGATAAATTTAAGGTACATGTACGTGTAGAACAAAAAGAAGTCCCCCCTGATTTTAAGATGAGTATTCCAATAAAAATTGTCTTCGAGAATGGGAGTAGCGCACGTATTCGGGTTTTTATAACCGGCGCAAAATCGGAGTTTGATTTACCACCTTTGGCATCCGCACCAAAAGAAATTATCTTTAATGATTTAGAGTCTGTATTAGCAACAGTAAAAATTGAAGATTGGGAATAATCTCCACAAACTTAAGTTATGATAAAAAGCCGACAAGACGATTGTTTTGCCGGCTTTTATTTTCTCCATTATTGCACTGCTTTACGTAAAGCACGAACAAATTTTGTAAAATGTACTGTACGACTATTCATACGATTTGTCGGACCATTAAACAAATTCGACATAAGTTTCTGACGCAATTTTGTTGTAATTTCTAATTGACAACCTTTTTCTGATGTTGTACGGTTCGTAAAATTCGCTTTTGCTTGCCCCGAAATACTTGATGTTGTATCAATGATGGCGGTAAAACCTTCTGCTTCTAATTCGGATTTAACTTTCGTGCGGAGTGCTGCGTCACGTCCACCAACATACACGATCTCATTGTTATTATCGGCTTTACCATGAAGCACAAGTGCTTTGGATGCTGCTTGGATTAATTCATTGCCTTTTGGTTCATCGAAATTGACGGATGTAATATGTAAAGTCGCATTACCGCTGTTCGGCGTTTTAAGTCCGGTGAAACTATAGAAATCATAATCATTGCCGGCGATAGAATCGCATATTTCCGTCGTTCCTGCCTCAATTCCTCCACCATGGGGCGTGCAGATTATCGTGGTTGAACTTGTAGTCCTCCACTGTTTGCTGTATGCCGACACGGCTTCAGTAGCAGCTAAGCCAGCAAAATTTGCATAAGTATCCGCCGCAAGAATAGTAGATTTGCCATGATTAGCATGATCTGCACAATTGATTTCCATGGTTTCTTCGTACTGTTCTGTTGTGTCAACAGGTTGATTTGTTTGAACTTCACGACATCCGACAGCGAAACCGATGATGCCGAAAGCAAACATACCCATAATGAACGATGAAGAAATGAGATGTGAGAATGACTGTTGGTTTTTCATATTGAAAACTCCTAATAATTATGAAAGAAAGTAATGTTTGATTTTCAGTTGCAAACTTACGGATGCTTACTAACCGTTTACTAAACGCCAAAAGCATAAGAACAATACACCGTTTGTCGGGCAAATCATACCGTTCATCCGCAAAAATCAACATCCCAACGGTATTTACTTTTTTACGCAAGCACTGATTCCGATTTTTGCCGTCGAAAACATATTTATTCACAATTTTATGGTAATACAATGATACGATTTGCTGTACTTTGTACGCTTTTTCTTTATACAACATTTGTCGGTCAAGCTCAAACCGGCGATGCCATCACAAATAAACCGAAATCAACACAAACGGTACGAGGTACAATTCGTGATGCTGAATCGAATGCAGCACTCAGCGGAATTACTGTCCAAATGATTGTGGACAGTACAAAAAAAATTGGGTCGGTATCGGATAAAAACGGCAATTTCAGATTAAAAAATGTGCCACTTGGTCGCCAAACAATTATTGTCAAGGCAATCGGTTATCAAGAACAAACATTACGGGAAATATTAGTCACGGCAGGCAAAGAAACTATTTTGGACATAGCATTAGTTGAAAAAATAACTGCCACAGAAGAAGTTGTGGTAACATTTGACCGAGGAGCACAAAAAATAAACACCATCAATGAATATGCTGCTGTAAGTGCCCGAGCATTTAATATTGAAGATACAAAAAAATATGCGGGCGCACTGGGCGATCCGTCGCGCATGGTACAAAATTTTGCGGGCGTTGTTGGTGCGAATGATTCTCGCAATGATATCGTTGTCAGAGGTAATTCGCCTGCCGGTATGTTATGGCAATTAGAAGGATTAAATATACCCAATCCAAATCACTTCGGTTCACTCAACAGTACGGGAGGTCCTGTCAGCATTTTGAACAATAATAATCTGGGAAAATCGGATTTTTTCTCGGGAGCATTTAATTCTCAATATGGTAATGCTTTTGCCGGTGTGTTTGATTTACGTATGCGTAATGGCAATACCGAAAAACATGAATTTATTGGTCAAGTCGGATTTAATGGATTTGAACTTGGTGCCGAAGGACCTTTATCGCAAGAATCCGGTGCATCATATATTGTGAATTATCGCTATTCTACTTTAGGAGTATTCAAAGAATTGGGTATTGACTTTGGGACAGGTGGAGCTATTCCTAATTATCAAGATGTTAATCTAAAATTTCATTTTCCTCTGAATGAATCCTCAGCTATTAATGTTTTTTCTATTGCCGGACGCAGTGATATTGCTTTTCTTGGCAATGATATTGACACAACACAAAAAAATCTTTATGGTGATGAAAATCAAAATGTGCGTGTTGATTATCAAACAGGCATAGCGGGTATATCCTATGAAACCAATATATCACCGCAAACATTTATGAAATTTACTCTCGGTGCTTCGGGCACAAATGAAAATTTCCGTGGTGATTCGATTGATGTCAAAACACGTAAAGAATATATTGATGGACAAGCCGAATTTACAACGACAAAATTATCAGCCATAGGACAACTTCGCCACAAATTTGATAATCGTAATTCTCTATCGGCAGGATTTACTGTGGACAGATTGCTCTTTAATTTATCAAATAAAGATTATCCGAACGGCATAGAAACACAAAGAGTAAATATTAATGACGGTTCTACATTGAGTCAAGGATATATACAATGGAAACATCGCCTTACGGATGATTTTACAACTATTGTCGGAGCACATACACAGCATTATACCTTGGGAGATGCCTTTATTATTGAACCAAGAGCAAGTGTTCAATATTCTTTTGGCAATGGACAAACATTATCATTAGGATACGGACTTCATAGCCAGACACAAAACATTTATGACTATTTTTATGAAACCCCAAGCCCGAATGGAATATTGCGAACAAACAGTAATATGGGATTCACAAAAAGTCATCATTTTGTTTTGGGTTATGATTGGAATTTTGCAGAAAATTGGAGACTTAAGGCAGAAATGTATTATCAATCATTATTTGATATTCCCATCAGCAGGGAAAACCCGACATTCTCACTCATTAATGCCGGAAACTCATTTGCCCCCAATGATCAACCCAATTTAATAAATGAAGGAACTGCAAAAAATATAGGTGCAGAACTTACCGTTGAAAGATTTTTTAATGATGGCTTTTATGTATTGGCAACCGGTTCTTTGTTTGACTCGAAATACAAAGGATTTGATGGCATTGAAAGGAACACAGCTTTTAATATGGGATATGTTGCCAATATGCTCGCAGGTAAAGAGTTTGCAATCGGCGACGATGTGCTATCCATAAGCTTACGGCTTTCTACAACCGGCGGACGCTACTTGACACCCTTAGACTTAGAACAATCAAAACGTGCAGGTTCTGCCGTTTATGATAATTCTCGTGCATTTTCTGAGAGACAGTCCGCATACTTTAGAACAGATTTGAAAATTGCCTATCGTCAGAACTTTGGTAGCAGTACTATGGAATTTGCCATTGAGTTTCAAAATATCACTAATAATGAGAATATTTTCCAACAATCATATAATCGAAGAACCAATAGTATCGTAACAGAATATCAGCAAGGCTTCTTCCCTGTGCCAATGTTTCGCTATACATTCTAAGTCATCAATCGTACTCCGTAGTATTGCACAAGTAAATGCTACGGAGTATCGTCATACTACTTATCTGCTATTCGGGCAAAACCATGTATTTTTGAAATGTTCATAATCACATACATAAGCAAACAATGAAGAGTATGCAACATACAGTTTTAATTTTTCCTCGTACACTAAAACAATGGTTCTATGCTTTTGGGATGATTGTTTTGTTCAGTATTATTGCCTTTGGTCTTATACTGGGTATCAAACTCTATTTTAATATCCAAAGTACATTCACGCTGTATGATCAATTATTTACATGCTTTGTCTATACAACATGCATAATATTGCTACAAACAGCAAGCGGTGAATATATTCAAAGAAAAATCCCTTTGAATTCTAAGGCATCAGCTTTCAGTCATGTATTGATTCAGTCATTTTCTGTCGTGGTTGCTTTTTATTTTGCTCAAAGAATTGAATTTCTTGTCTATGATGAGTGTGTAATGAATCAACAGGCAACGACTATAGCATTAAGCATTTCATTTTTTTTATCATTTATCGCGAATACTGCATATTATATTCGTTACTTTTATAAGCAGGCGCAAATTGCACAGCAGATGGCTACTGTTTCGGAACTTTCCGCACTTCGTGCACAAATTAATCCACATTTTCTTTTTAATACTCTTAACTCGATTGCTGCACTTATTA
Organism: Candidatus Kapaibacterium sp.; assembly: GCA_017302855.1. Classification (GTDB taxonomy): domain Bacteria; phylum Bacteroidota; class Ignavibacteria; order Kapaibacteriales; family UBA961; genus UBA2353. The sequence goes on along the minus strand of JAFLBY010000005.1, from coordinate 23,344 downwards.
GAATTAATCCTGATGATGCTGAACAAGTCACAGAATCATTAGCTGATTTATTTCGCTACAGTCTTCGTGCTTCAAAAACCCCATTAGTAACTTTAGATGATGAAATACATTCCGTCGAATTATATTTATCTATAGAAAAAGCACGCTTCGGCTCTCGCTTAATTACTCAAGTACATATCCCTGATTATGTGCGTCAAGCAAAAGTACCAAGTTTATTGCTCCAACCATTAGTGGAAAACTGTATTAAGCATGGCGCAAATGTAGTTGAAGGTATATTTTCAATTACTGTGCAATGTTCAGAACATAATAATATTCTCACCATAAGAATTGAAGATTCTGGACCCGGATTTAATCCTTCACTGTTTGAATCATACTTTTCAAAAGGTACAGGACTCATGAATGTACGCGACCGATTACGATTATTATTTACTCATCAAAGTAATATACATATAGAACAACATGCAGTAGTCATTATCATTCCTTTTCTTAAAGAATTGCCGCATACAACATTTCACCATACCCACAATTCTTTATTTTCTCATTAAAGGTTTAACAGTGAAAAAATTAACATGTATAATCATAGATGATGAGCATTTGGCTCGTGCTCGATTTCGTACATTATTGCAGCGATGTGCCTCTGAATTTGAAGATTTTTCTCTTGAGATTATTGGAGAAGCCGAAAATGGGACACAGGCAATTCCTTTAATTTATGCAGAAAAACCTGATATTATCTTTATAGACATTCAAATGCCCGGGCTTAATGGTTTTGAGATTGTTGAATTAATCTCAACACCTAGACCGCAGATAATATTTGTCACCGCCTATGATGAATATGCTCTGCGTGCTTTTGATGTTCATGCTCTGGATTATCTTACAAAACCGGTAAGCAAAGAGCGTCTCTATAAAACACTTCAGCGGATTATAAATTATGGAGCGGCACAACAGTCAGAAAAAATTGAAGCATTAATTCAAGAACATTCTACAAGTATTTTATCCAGAATTACCGTACATTCCAATGGCAATTTACGCGTTGTTGCAGCGAATGAAATTCGCAGAATTGAAGCAGAAGACAAAAATGTATTTGTGTATATTCATGAAGGGAAATTTAAGACAGATTATACGGTTGATGTTTTAGAACAAAGATTATCACCGCATGATTTTATACGTGTTCACCGATCTCATCTTGTAAAAATAGATGCTATTCGTGAATTAATACCCTGGTTTTCCGGCAGTTATTGCGTCAAACTCGACGACAGCACACAATTGCCTGTTGCACGTCGAAGAGTGGCAGAAATAAAGAAAATTTTTGGTTCATAAATACTATAAATTTTCCACAGTATCGGACTCACCGACATATTCTTTTGAATCAGGTTTTGTTTCGCTATGTAATAATCCTGCTTGTTTAAAATATAATAATGCTGTTGGTCGCCATTCAATACGCATCCGTTCCATCACTTGCTCAACACTAAATCCGGATTCTGCCATGAGAATTCCGGCAGTATGGCGCAGTGAAAATGGAGTCAGCCGTAAATCCCTCCCCTGTTTAACATTACTTGCCTCAAGCCGTAAGGAAATTGCTTCTCTGATACCTCTTACACTCATGTTTTTATGTTTTGTGCGATTACTATTACTTGCAAAAAGGGGTTGATGCGGTTGAAGTTCTCCTCTGCTCTCCACATAATTATGTATGGCTTCGGCAGTTTGCGGGGGCACATCAACAATTTCACTTTTTACTGACTTACCTTTGCCTTGCACACGTAATTTCCATTTATGTTTATCTTTAGTAAAATCTTCAATTGAAGCAGTGCTTAATTCAACTTCAGAACATGCGCATCCTAACATAGTAAGAATAAGTGCTTTATCGCGTAGCCCCGTTTGATTGGATACATCTATTGAATCTAAAAGTATTTTAATTTCATCAAGTGTGAGAAAATGTCGCGAATGTCGCTGTGGGCGGGCTGAACCTTGTACCTTTTTTGCCGGATTTCTTTCTATAACTCCCTTTTCCGTTAAATATTGACAAAATCTGCGTAATGAAGTCAAATAAGTACTTATTGAAACCGGCTTAAGATTTTTTTTCATTAAATGAAGTTTATATCGCTCTACATCCTTAACTCTGAACTGAAACTTCCTGTCTGTACTAAAAAAATACATAAACTCTCGTAAAGCACGCTGATATGTTCCGCGCGTTTCAGCTTTTTTATGGTCTATGGATATGATAAAATCAGCAATATGATCTGATAATTGTGATAATTTCATCATCACGGGAGGAAACACATCTTCTGGTAACATAGCAATGAAATTAAAGTGAAACAGCTTTGTTAATTCGATTTAATATTGCCGGATGGACACTTTCGGGTTGTGTAAGAATGACAATTATTCCTTCATATCCTCGCATCTCAGCATCTCTAAAATTTGCATATAATGAACTATGTTCTAATTTTTTAATGTAATATTTTTCTTCCGGTATTGCTTCATCATTATCCGTAATAATGCAGACATTATGATGAAAATGTTGCAGCCACTTCTCTGCTTCATTAAAAGATGACGATAATACTATGGGAATATTAGGCGCATAATGGCGGTACTTCATTCCGGGTGACAGAGGAATTTCATTCTTATTGAGGTGTGTACTTTGTACCGTTTGATGTAGTACATCTTCAATTTCCTCCTTCGTAATAATACCGGGTCTGAATATAGTAGGTATGCTATCAATCCATCCTAAAACTGTTGATTCTATTCCAACCTTACATACTCCGCCATCAATAATTGCATCAATTTTTCCGGACAAATCATCATATACGTGCTGGGCAGCTGTTGGACTTGGTCTTCCTGAAGTGTTTGCCGATGGCGCAACAAGCGGAATTCCTGTCTTCTGAATTATTTGTAATGCAATTGCATGATTCGGCATACGTAGCGCAATTGATGCTTGTCCCGCTGTAACTAATTGTGGTACATTGTTACTCTTGGGCAATAATAATGTTAAAGGACCCGGAAAATATTTTTCCATTAATATTTGTGCATCGTGTGGTATATCTTGTGCCAACATCGGGACTTGGTCTAAGGAACAGATATGGACAATTAAGGGATTATCGGCCGGTCTTCCTTTTGCAAGAAATACTTTTTTTACTGCTGACTCATTAGAAAAACAAGCCCCTAAACCATAGACAGTCTCAGTAGGAAATGCAACGACACCTCCATTTTTCAATATAATTGCACATTCTTCAATATTTTCGGGCATCGCGCTCAATATTGGTGTAGTAGTCAGCATATTAGTATATCGTCATTTCATAATGGGGAAAATAATTGGACGTGACGGGCTTGCATCAGACTCCAATGGTGCTATATTGTGCATAAGTATATAATCGCCGTCGGGAATATTATCAGGGACATAAATTAATTCAGTAATTGTTGCAAAATTTCGCGGAGCATGCGGAAAATTCCAAAAGGCTTTATGCGCAGAAAGAGCTCCTCCGTCCTCTTCTCGATCTACGGATGGAAGATCAACGAGTAAATGCTCAATATTTTTTTCGACACAAATTTCCAGAGCATCAGCAGTAAAATACGGAGGATTTTTTCCACTATATGACCTGTTCTTTTTCTCATCCGAATTTGGCAACGTTCGAATTATTAACGATTTACAATCTGTGTCTTGTATTTTTGATACTAAAGTTTCTTTTGTAATGACATAGTCATTATGAGATATTAAAGTGGGTGTAATTGAAATTAATGTTGCCGAACTAATGATGGTTTTCAAACATTGATGTATGGTAAATCCGCCAACAATATGACCTATACATTCAGTATGTGTTCCATTACCGTGTGGTGATATTGTGAGAGTATAACAATTGCAATTTCCACCCTCTTGAGTTGAACCTACAAAATTTCCAGCTCGAAAGGGAGTAAACACTGGTTCAGGTAAATAAAAACAATCGGGATTGTCTTGTCCATTACTTAAACCTAATGAAATATGATGATATACATCTGTGTCGAATCGTACATTTTTATTGTTAATCTGAATTTGGCATATCATATTTCACCTTTTTCTGTTTCAATCACTGAGAATGTTTTTTTAATACCAATGAACTTTTGAATATTGTAATACAAAGAATCGGGCACAGGAAATATTTTCACTTTTCTTTTTTCTGCTACTTTTACTGTAATCCATTCAGAACAATTGCCGCGTTTACCAATAATTATATCAGAATCATGGTCTGCGAGATACTCAATCAGAGCATTATCATTGCGTGGATTAAGATGGGGTTTTCTGTCTTCAAGCAGAATAAATTTTTGAGTTGAATTTATAGGCAAGACAGTCATAACCATATCAGTACGAGGAATAATTTCCCACATTTGTTTGTGTTGATGATTGTCAATAAGTGCCACGATACAAAAACAAATAGCAGAGCAACTTGCTATACGAAAGAGAAACATCCGTATATTCTGAGAGAATATCACATACAAAGTTACAGATGTTACGACTAAAGACACTGTCAATGAATTATTTCCCTGAATTGCCGAGAAACTCCAAGATGCCGCCGATTGTGTAAAAACATCGGAAATTTGAATGAGATGTGATGCTAAAATTGCATAAAAATCTGCAAATATCATGCTGATATATGAAGTTATGACAGCAATAAAGCCAAAAATCATAGCTGCGCTTGTTAAAGGTACGGCTATGATGTTCACAAATACTCCAATGAGTGAAAAGACATCAAAATACCACGCAACAAAAGGAGCAACCAGTGATGTTGCAGATATTGATACAGCAATTGATTCAGCCAGAAACTTCACTACAAAGTTCTGGTAATTTTGTGGTAGAACCGAAAGTATTTTATTTACTATCGGTCTATAAAAAATCGCGATACCAAGAACAGCAAAAAATGATAACTGAAATCCGACTGAAAAGATAAATGACGGGTCAAACAATATAATTACCAATGCCGTAATGCAAACGATATTTAACAATTGTGGTTTTCTTTGAAAAGTATATGCCGTCATTATCAGTATTGACATCAGAGCAGCACGTATGGCCGAAGGTTGCACTCCTGTTACGAGCGTAAACAGAGTGACCAATAATATAAACAATATCAGTTTGATTTTTTTATTACGGATAAAACCCAATGGTATCAATATTATAATGGCAATAATTCCAATATGCAGTCCACTGACAGCCAGAACATGAGATGCCCCTGCAAGAGAATAATTTGTCTTTGTTTCTAGAGTTAAACGACTTTTATCACCGATGAGTAATGCAGCCATCAATCCGCCTGTTTCTGAAGGGAAAATTGCATATATTCGTTCAATAATATGTTCTGAAATCTTATATAATTCTGTTTTCCAGTTATAGCTTTGCTCTACGATATAGGCATTATTTTCATAACTATTCATAATAATCTGAACATCAAGCCCTTTACAATATGTTTCTTCATCGAAATCTGTAGGGAGGGTCGGTTTTTGCGGGAATTTTGCCAGACCATGTATCCGGATGATAGAACCCGGTCTTATACCTTGTAATCGGTTATCACTCTGCTTTAACGAGGCAATAATTCGTACTTTGGACAGTGGCGGTAATGGTTCAGCATCAAACTTGCCGACAGAAAGTATTCTCAGTGAATTTGAGTCCTTTTTAATAATTGATTCAACTTCACCGATAAAGCCGGCTTTAATAGGTAATATTTTTTTTTCAGGTATAATTATGTGGTGTGATCTGGCATTTGTTCCAATATAGATGCCAAGTGTTGCAGACAGAATAAGAAATGCGTGAACATATCCAATAAATCGTGATGCAAGAATTGCGCAAAGGAAACCGCAGAGCACGGTAACAAACAAACTCATTTCATCAAGATTAAGGAAATAAGCCAATGGTACAAATACGGACACACAAAGCAATAATCGCACACCGGGTAAATGGAATGCTTTTAATGTGTGATTGGTATTTTCTTCATCGCTTATCACAGGTGTAGTTTATTTTATGCTATGTAATGACTTAAAAAATGCCTCAGCTTCTTTTGAATTGATCTTGCTTTTGTCGCTCGAAGTATAAGCAATTTGATAGACATTCGGTGAATCCATTAAAAGTTCAAAACGCCAGAATGTAGTTGTACTATCTTGCGCCAATGCTGAAAAATAAGTGGTACGCATAAGTTTTCCATTTTTTTTGACTTTGAATTGTCTATATACTTTCCCACTCATATTACGGACAATTTGTTGCTGCAAAGAATCTAATACGTCGCCTTCATTCACTCCAACAAATGCGGCATCATTATACTCCTGCATACCTGCCATGCATGCTGCTTTTTTATGTTGGGCTACAGCAGCAATGAAGCGAGCTTTGCCATAATTTGACTCGAAAAAAGTGGTATCTTTTTGTGGTGCAGAAAAAGATGATGGGAAGATAACGGAATATTTTCCAATTTCAATTCTTTTTTCTTGTGGCTTTTGATAAAAGCCCAAGATAGTAAATGTAGCTAAGGTTAAAATGGCTAATAGTGCTATTTTTTTCATTCTATTAAGTATGATGTAATTGTGTTTTATTGAAAAAAAATGCACACCGAACAAAGATTCGATGTGCATAATATGTAGTATCTGTTTTATCACATTGACTGTTCTGATGGCGGCGTGTATTGTGCATCGCTAAATCCCAAGACGGGTATCATAATAGGACTAAGAAGAAAAAGGAATACACCATAAAGAGTGTCTTTGCCAAAACATTTTGCCAATTCAATATACACTAAAATTCCAAAGACAAAATTGACACAGGGTAATAAAAGCATAATGACCCACCACAGTGGTTTTCCTATTATTTCCATCAACACAATGTAATTATAAATCGGGATTATTGCAGCCCATCCCGGTTTTCCTGCTTTGGTAAAAATTTTCCATAATCCTGCAAAAATTACTCCCATAACTAACAACGCGATAAGTGTGCTAACACCGCCTAATGCTGCAAGTACCCCTAGTGATTCCGAGTCAGTTAAAGGGTTTTCATACTCATTCATAAATACCTCAACAAATAATGATAAAATGATGCATATATGTCTTACATGCTTTATTTTTTTGTTAATTTGCCCATAGGAAAAGTTATTTGGCAGATATTGGGTTCACCTTTACCTAAGGATTCTACAAGTAAAGTACCATCGCAGCGACGCACCATAGAGCGCGCCAAACCAAGATGGAAAATTATCTCATTTTGATCTTTTGGTATAATATCAACAAGATTATTGATATTCTTTTTATATAAATCAATCATTTCCGCCACAGTATCATTGGGAGTTACCATTAATTCTACTTCAACGACTTTTTCATAGGTATTCGGCCTTGTATTAACAGTGATGGTACCTTCATTCATGGAACCTGTCAATGCAATAATTAACTCATTAATCGCATTTGTTACTAATTGTTGTTTTCCGTAGATTGTAGCCGGTGCAGAATCCTCTCCTTGAACAACGGATAATTTTTTATCCTTGATAGTTCGAGCATTTTCTTTAAGACTGAGCAGCAGTTTATCGGCTTGGAAATGCTGTTTTTGAGCAGCCACATCGCTACCGACTGATTCAGTAACATCATCAATATCAGTGACCATGACATAAAGCTGCTCAGAGCTGTTTTCAGCATTTGCTATATAAGATTGCATTTCGTCCTCAGTGTCATATACTTTGTAGGTAACAAGTTGCAAGAATCCCAAAGTACCGGTCAGATTATTGCGTAATCCATGGCTTAATTCACGCATAAACTGTGATTTAAATTCACTCACTTCTAGAGCGGATTGTTCAGCAAGTTGTACTTGACGATTTTTCATTTTAATTTGATCTTCAGCCATTTTCTGTAAAGTAATATCACGTCCTATAGCATAGATTAAACCATCGGTTCGAGAAACAGTCAAATTCCAACTCATCCACAAAATGTCGCCCTTTTTATTTTTCATTTGTCCTTCGAAACTTGTTCCCACTTCGTCTTTAGCAGAGGTGACAATACCATTATATTGTTGGATATAGGCATCCGTCGTGAGGAGATTTCCGAAATCCGAAGCAAGTAACTCTTCTTGAGAATAACCAAGAATTGCTTGCACAGCGGGGCTTAGTGATTTCCATTTGCCATCCAGACCAATAACAGCAATAATATCTTGTGAGGCATCCACAATTCGTCTTTGAGAGCGTGTCATACGTTCAGCAAGATCTTCAGCTCTTGCTCGACTTGTCAATACCGATAACAAGAAAGCGGCAGCGACAAAACTTGTGATTATGCCTCCGATTAGTGCCATTAGCGGTGTATATGCTTGAAATGTTCCGCCAAAATTAGGTACGGTTGCAAAGTTGATTGTCAATTCTTTATCAGCAATTTTTACTTTTCTTTGGTCAATTAATAAAGGAGAGTATGTACCGGATAGTGTAAAATTATTTGAGGCAAACACATGTTTATTCGAATTTTCTTGTGTAATTGAATAGACAATATTTGAATCGCCGGGAGTGGAAGTTCCGATACATCGTTCAAAAAATACTTTTGCATTTAACTCAAGCATAACAATACCATCAATAAGACTTCCTTGAAGTTGCGCAGCTAATTGATCGGTGATTTCTTTATGGACAGCAAACATCATCAAGAAACCGGCTGTATCAGGTCTTACATCATAGAAGGCGGAAGCGACAATTGCGCCATTGTTTTTTTTTGCTTCGGTTATAGCGGACATAGCCGTTACATTAGTGGCAATATCAAATCCGCTTCTGTGCATATTTTTTTCAAGCGGCACTATGTATTCGATAGGATAATAAATGTCTCTATTGCCTTCAGGTTTGATTGCATAATCATAATAACGTTCTGATTTTGCATAATAAATAAAGTCCTCCTTGCTTTGTTGTGTTACGAAGGGTACATAACACACGCTTAGTAAAGCATTATTGGAGCGGGTTGGGATTGAGCCGTAAAGCTCAAACATATCTCGCACCACTTGTACTGAATTTGCGTAAAGTCCATTTATAGAAGATAGAATTTGCTCATTCTCCTTCACACCCGATTCTAATCTGTTCACAACGGAGGTTGTAGCTTTATCAAATGCCACACGATTATCGTTTTGAATCTGATTGCCGAGGAAACGCCAGATAAAGATACTGATAGCAATGCCGGCTATCAACACAATTAAGGCAGGAAAGGTCTTTGAGAATTGAAAAATGGAATGTTTTTTCTCTTGTACAGATGCTGAAATAGCAGAATCGTATGTCATATTCATAATGAGGAACTCCGAAATCTGTGAATGTGGGTATAGAATTACTGCGCTGCGTTTGCAATCTCGATAATTTGCTCAACAAAAGATGACGTTGTTATCGGTTTAGAAAGATAGCCATTAAAACCTGCTGTTAAATATCTTTCTTTGTCACCATCTTGAGCAAACCCTGTTACAGCAATCACCGGCATTTTTTTACCATGTGCAAAAGCGCGAATTTTAGGAATTATCTCAAGTCCGCTTGTATCAGGCAATTTATCATCACACACAACAAGTTTAGGGCTATTGTGCGAAAGCCACTCTAAGGCGGCAATCCCTTCTTCAAACTCTTTTACATCAAAACCGGCTTTTTTGATAAGGATGACATATAGCTTACGAATGGACAAATTATCTTCAATAACACACATAGTATTTGGCAAATATTCCATAAAGAACTCCAAAAGTCAATAACAATAGAAGAATTGAATAGTATGATATAAACAAATCACTTCAAAAATACATCAAACTTTAGAAAGTGATTCAGTTTTGGCAGGAAATTTTGAGAATTTTACGGTACAACAACAATTTCAAGACGTCTGTTTTTTTGTCTTCCTAAAGGCGTTCTGTTATCAGCTATTGAGCGACGAGCTGCAAGACCTGATGGGAACAATCTTCTTTTTGTTATACCTTTTCTTAAGAGATATTGTACTGCAAAATCTGCTCTCTCATTAGAAAAACGCTGTTGTTCAGCCGCTGTACCACTATTATCAGAGTGTCCCGAAATACGTACTGTGGCACCCGGATTTGCTTTTAAGTATTCGGCAACTGCATCTAAGTACTGTTGTGCAGCTTGGTTAGGTATCACAGAAGAAAACGTAGAATATGTAAACACACGTTCTTTATTTGCAACTATTTGCGGTAATTTTGGTTGCGTAGGAGAAATCTGTGCTGATGCTTCTTTTGCAACATCGGAACTTTTTTCCACGGCACCAATATCTGCGATGTCATTTTGTTCCGGATTTTCAATATCAGCAGCCGCAACAACTGGGGCTTCCACCTCTTCAATAACGCCCGGGGCTTCTGCCGGACTATATTCTAAGCCTGCAACTTCAAGACGCGTAACAGGGCGCACTGCCGGTGAAGATATACCTCGGTCCCATTGTACTGTTGCCACAAACACTGGCGGCGGTACATAAAGCGGATCATAGGCATGAATAGTATCATACGTTTTATCAAATGAGAATTTTGCAGAAAATCCGGCTCTGATAAACATTGTATTCCATGAGAAATCATTGCTTGCAGAAACGGGAGTACCAAAATTCACTGTCACATACGGTGATAATTTGAATCGTGCAAGTCCTCCGACATTCGCTGAATAGATATCAACTCCTACTCCGGTGTGGGCACCAAAACGAAAACTATTGGGTTTATAGGTGGGGTCTTTTTGAAAATGAGAAATCTCGGCAACATCTTTTCTGTTTCCGGCTGTTTCCGATGAAGCTGACAATAAGAAATCTAAGTCAACGCCACCCAAAAAATGGATACCGGTTCCGGGCAATGTGTAACGTACTTCCGGCGTAACGGAGATATAATCATTGACCAGACGCGCAGTATATGATTCATATCTATATCCGGCAAGGATGGTGTCATTTCCACTTGTAATCGTGCCGGCATTTGCATTGCCTATAGCATTAACGACTCTACGATCTAAGAAGTTAATCCGTAAAGCAGCTCCGAATGATCTTTCGGGTCTTTGCCATTCAGCCACAATCCCCAAATAATATCCTTCACCGTTACCACTTGTTACATTTACACGATTGGAAGATGAGACTGTTCCAAGAGGGTTGATATTAAGTGAACCAAAGGCAAGATTACCCAATCCGCCACCTTGTAAACCAAACCACATATCACCGGGTTTACGCAGGCGAACCAAAGTGTCTCGAGTGGAGAGTACGGTGACTTCTTGAAAATCATCCACTTTTGAAAAATATTTCCTTTGAGCAAAGAGAGAATTTGGGAGCAAGCACACGACCGCGTACAATGCCGCAAGCATCATGAAAAAACGTGTACTATTTTGATTAAATACTTGAATCATAGTATCGTTAACCCAATTCCATCACAAAATTTTGTGAAAATATCTGACAAAAATACAGATAATACCTAATTATTAGCGCATTAGCTCCAACTTTACGACCGCACGCGATAATTCTATCGTTGGATCATTGACCGGATACGCTATCAAAATAACATTATACATACCCTGAACTGCATACTGTGAAGCAATCCATTGAACCGAATGCTCTCCACGAGTTGTATATTTTGAATCAATCAACGTTTCTACTAACTGTCCCGAAACATCATATACTTTTGCTGTAAGAATCACATCATCATCCAAACGATAATTGATTGTCGTTTTTGTCTGAAATGGATTTTCTGTCGGTGTCGCCGCAACAATGACAGCAAATGGAACATATGTACACAATGCACATGCAATTTCTTTGCCATCTTTATCAACATTGATTGTGGAGGCATCTTTCATGCTGACAACTTTGTAACAATATGCTGCCCCTCTTTCATTGACCGTATCAATAAATGTGTAAGTTTGCTCTTTGGAAGATTGCCCCTTCCCTACTAACTCTGAGCGATTTATGTACGTACCGACAATGGAATCGAAACTTACTTGACCACCCCCTAAGCCCGTTTTACCACGAAAAACGACAAAGCCGGCATTCAGGTATTCGGAGGTTGTTTTCCATGTCACCTTCGTCACCATATTACCAATATATTCGGCAAATGAAGCCTTACAATTTAATCGTGTTTCAGGCACAACGGATGGATCTGTACCAATAAATTTCATCAAATTTGCATTTATTTCAATGTTATTATCTGCAACATGAAATGGCAATTGGTCATTTTGAATTTTATAGGCAAGTGCCTGATAATATTCGACATCATTAAGATATTCAAGAGAAGTATTACTTGCGAATTGGGTTCCATTTTTTGCTGTAATGATAAATGTGCCAATAATCACGGCTTGATTTGTATCTTCACTGACAATCACAGCATCTTCAAATTTTTCGGGACCTTTTACAGTGATACTGATACGATTTTTTGTTATAGAACTATTGGGCAATAATGAAGGCTGTACAACACGCGGAGTAACCGTGTAGAGCGAAGGGTTTAATTGTGAAGAGCCGGGCACTGTTGTAATTGAAAGGTTCTCTGCTAGAACACCTTTAACATTAAACTGAAATGTAGCATTTGCCCAACGTTGCCATGAGCTGCCGTTTCGAGCCAAGCCCATAGTAAATTTTAAAGAGTCCGTATTCAAAATGGCAAAATCTTTAATCACAATAGTAGCCAAGGTCGGATCTTGTGCTTTAAGCTCAACCTTGAATACAAACACAACAAGCATCAAAAAAATAATTGATGCTAATCTCAATAAAGTTCTATGTCCTACACTTTTCTTCATCATGGTTTTTTAGGCACTGCTGTTTTTTTATCTCGATTATTCCACGACACATTAAAATCGCGTGTAGTGACAATTCCTTGTAAATCGGTATCTTCGTTAAAGTATCCTTCTATATCTCGATTGTTCCAAATTGTAGTGTAGTCACTCGCATCAATAATTCCGTCACCATTATAATCACCTGCAATCATACCATAAATGTAGTCTGAATTATTGTTACCGTCAATAGTTTTCAAAGCATTTGCACCGCCAAGAACTATGGAAGGACTTGTTAAATCAATGAGTCCGGATTGTTTAGAATCAAACTTCACTTTTTCTTGAGTCATCACAGCAAGGTGATTCCTATGATGCACAACAACATAATAATCATCTTTTTTATTAATTGGCAATAAAACAGGACTTACCCCATCGACATCTGTCAAAATACCGTCTTTGCGCAATAAGCACACTCGTGCAAAAGTTGTGCCGCCTGTTAGCTCTGAGCGTAATTCTACCGTGACCCAGTCAACAACCGAATCCGGAACCGCAGTAACAACACGAGTTGTACGCAAAGGATCGAGCTGATAAGGATACATATCGGGCGCAACCGTTGGTGTCAAATCAAGCTGGGTTAATGCATTATCCATTCCCTCCCCTTCTCTCCACGCACCCTCTAAGAATACCTTCGCGGTCATGAAGAATTGTGGGTTAATTGATGCGGGAAGATAACGAAGCAATAATGTTTTGCCGGATTCAAAAGTCACTGAGTTAGGTACTCCGGACACGGTTGAAGGGCGAATACCGGGTAATTCCACCCACCCTAATGAAGAATTTTGTGCTAAATTTCTTGTATAAACATTTGAAGGATTTACAATAGTAGTATTAATATTTTTTGCATTTAAAACATCTGTTTCATAAAATTCAAGTTCATTCTCCGCACCTACTAAAGTAACTTCATCTTTCCGATACCCTGCACGAATCACTGCTTCCCACGTAGATCCACCGCCGGCATAGTTAAGAATAATCTTTCTATTGGCATCTGTCGTATCTTCATATTGCTCGGGATTTACAGCCGGACGAACTTCCATTGTCACAGAACGTGGGCGTGTTTGTGCTTCGGAAATAAATCGCGCCGTAGTTTGAGCATTATTAAAGACTAAACTCGATTGACTGGCTTGCACATCAAGATGCCTAAATTTACCAATAACTTCTTCCAAACCGTTTTTATATACAACAGTTTTTGCAGAAGATATCATAGTCAAAGTATCTGTATTCATAGTGATATTGCCGTCTTGCACAAGCAAATTACCACCCACAAAGAAGTTATCACGTGCGGTTTTCGCATTGAGGGTTGTCAAATTACCATAGGGATTCTGATTTGTCGTAAACTCGATTTCTTGACCGGCACCACCGCGATAATACTGCAAAGAATTATCGTTCACTACAAAATTGGATCCATTACCCTGATTACGAAAATCGCCTTCAATAAACAGCTTAGTATCAGAAGCCATTTCCAATTTACCTTGTGTGCTTGCTAATTGCATTAAGCCACTTGGGGCAATTCTCATGTGACCGGCGAATTGCAATGCTTGAATTGAACCGCGATCTGCCGTAATTGTATTGTAAAATACTGCGGGCTTTTCACCCATCTTAAAAATACCATTACTGCGTATAGTAACGGAACCTAAAAATTCGGAAGAATCATTGCCTATATTGCCCAAGCCCAAAAATGAAGAGCGTATATCTAAAGGAGCAAATTGAGTTGATTTAACTATTCCATCTATACGAATAGTTTTACCGGAATCAACAGTCTTTGTGCTCGATTGATCGGCGCAACTTACTAATAATCCCAAATTGAAATAACGGTTTAATAAGGGTGTAGAGCCATTTTCCGGAAAAATACTCTGATTCAAAATACCATCATAATAGAAAAATCCATTATATTTTCTACTACCTGTATTAGGTACTACTGTGTAACTTGTTCCAATAAACACACTATCAGGCATTACTTTGAATGCGACATTATCTAATTGTAAATTAGAATAATATCGGTTCTGAATTCGTTGAGTATCAGCAGCAGAAGCATAACGTGTTAGTCCATTAAGCCGAAAATCGCAGCGTACTCCTAATGCCGTACTTGCTTGGATGTTTAATTGATTACTTGGTGTCAAATCAAGATTAGTAAAGCGATTATTTCGACCGAGAAACTCTACAATACCATTGCTGTTATCAATCTTATTAATATCACGCTGTCCATTGGCAAATCTTCCTGTGTCAGCCAAGAATCGAATGGTACCTTTATTTTTAATTACCCCGACACTATCGTTAACAAAATCTTGACTATAGACAGTAACGCTGTGGAGACAAAGTGTAATAATCAAGGCACTATGAAAAAAGAAAAATTTCATATTAATTTTTTACTCCGACCTCAAATAAACCACTATTGTCTATCAACCCTGAATTATATACACGACGTGTAACAGCAAATAAGCCATTTCCGTTACGATAGAGTGTCCCGCTTTTATCAACAAACAGATTTTGAGTTACTATTCCTGTGGAAGAATTTTCGAATGTAACAATACCGCCTAATACTCTAAAATTACCAAAGATATGAACAAAGGCATTGCCATTAATATTCCATACACCGGGTCCAATATTTTGAGCTTCGCCGCCTATTACAAATTGGCATCCGGTTGTGACATGAATTTGCGCACCATTATTCACAAAAAGCTGCGCTGACCCTTTCGACACAGTCAAAAAAGCGACAAACAACATTGCTATGAAAAATCGTGCATATCTCATATAATCTACACTCTATAATTTTATTGAATTACAGTAATGAAATAGTCCATTTGATTCGGATCAATTGCACCGCCTGTAACATTTTGTAAACGAATTTGCACAGTATTAGTAGCAGAAACTCTTGCTGTGGCAATTATTAAGCCATTACCTAAATCATCTGCCGGCGAAATCGAAACAGTACTACCAACAGCAGCACTTGTGACTGTAAAATCGAATGTAATGGAACCATTCGCCGGTACTGAACCGATATTTGCATTAACCGTTGCTTTAATCACATTTGTAATTGTTGTACCATTTGCACCCAAGCGTACATCGCCCGCAACATCAAGTGCTCGTGAAGGTGAGTTCGTGCGAATACCAACCTGAGTTTGTTGAGCTGCAGAAGGGTGATTGAACACAACAGCACTATTTTGATTGACTACGGCTCCGTAGCCGAATGCCATTGAATACTCTGCGGCACTGACATTACCGATTTGATTTTCTCTACCACCTACAATTGCTGAATAGTTAGAATTAGTTCCAATCGTATTATTTCCACCACCGGCTACGACGGTATTCGTACTATTAACGGCATTGTTTTGACCACCGCTGATAACGCCATACGTACCACCGCTTTGTACATTATTATTAAAGCCGCCAGGTATGACTGACCAAGCACCACTTACAATATTATTTTGACCTGAGCCGATAAATGAGTGAGATGCATTCGTTGCATTATCCTGACCGGAGACAATACCGGAGAATGAAGACTGCGCATCATTGCTGTTACCATTACCGACAAATGAGTACACCCCGGTAACGGTATTACTGATACCACCAATAATTGCACCGAATCCGGCAGTAACAGTATTTAATTCACCGGCACCAATAAAAGCACGGTTCTCTTGAATATTATTACTGAAACCACCAATAATTGTTGAGTACTCACCTAATGAACTTATCGTATTATTTCGACCGGCTGAAATTGCATATTGAGCAGCGGCAGTATTACCGGAACCAAGTCCGACTAATGATAATGTTCCTGAACCACGATTCCAATAATCAATCGCTACACCGGAGAATGTACTTGACCAAATTGGCGCAACCCCTGCTCCTTGTGACAACAGAACTTGACCCGTTGTACCGGCTGTTCCATTAGGCATAAGTGCATTACTGAAACGAACATTTCCACTAACTTCCAAACGCTCATTCGGGGTTAAAGTACCGATACCTACACGATTAGTTGCATTTATAGAAATACCCGTTCCGCCATTAACACCGAGCGTTAAAGAGTCAACATTTGCAGTACCAAACAAAGTACCGATTCTATAACCTGTTGTACTACTTTGTTTTAGCTCAAGACGACCCATGTTCGCATTTGTATGAATCAATTGAAGATTCATTGTTCCTTCTTTGAGTAATAAACGCGGAGTGCTATTCGTACGCAAACTTAAATCTTTAGCATCGTTTGTTCCTAAGTAATTATTCGTAGGGTCAGTGCCGGCATTACCGGTAAGTGACCACCCGGGAAGGGCAACCCACTGACCAAATATTCTACCGTAAAACCCTTGCGGTGATCCCGGTGTATTATCAGATTGATAGACAAGAAGACCATCCGTTGGAGAACCAATTGCTAAACGTTGTGCTTGTGTCATTCGTGGGAAAAGAACACCTTTCGTCGTTGATGTAAGATTTAACAATGCACTTGCATCGTCCGTTGGGGAACCAATACCTACATTGCCCGAAGTAAAGACTCGCATACGTTCAACTGCATTCGTACGAACCACCAAAGGTTGATTATCCGATGTTCCAATGTAATTGATTGTCGGGTTTGTTCCTGCATTACCAAGTAAAGCCCAAGCAGAATCCGATACTTTTTTATAGCCCGCAATGGCTGTAATATTTGCCCAGCTCATTGAACCTGCGGCTGTTGAAATTAATACTTGATTATTTGCCGGAGCTGCTATTGGCAATGTGTAATTAATATTCGCTGTTTGTGCGCCTGCTTGGAATGTTGAAATAAAATTACCGGCGGGATTTTCAAATTGGAACTGCTGGGCTGTGCCGCCATTACTTTCCAAGCGCATATTACCTGTTGAAAACAGTGTTAATCGTTCAATATTATTGGTACGTATCGGTAAATCAAAGGCATTTTTTGTTCCAAGGAATTTACCCGCTGTGACACTATTACCATTCAATGACCATGCAGAATCGCTCACAATAAGTCCGCCGCCGGAAGCATTAGTCCAGCTCAAATTACCTGCTCCATCCGTGCGTAATACTTGGTTTGCAGTACCATCTGTGGCAGGCAATGTCCATGTCACATTACTTATAATATTTGCAGGTGCTTGGAATGCAACAAAGTTAGAATTATCGGCATCGCCAAAGCGTATGTCTGATTGATTTGCTACACGAACATTGCCATTAAATGTCTTATCTCCGGCTAATGTTTGAGCACCGGTTGTAATAACACCGCGTGCAGTTGTCGAAGCATCAGGTAAGTTAAATGTATGCGTTGTACCTGAACTCGCTATATTAAAATCAGAACCTGTTGTGCCTGTTGCAAATGTTTGTGTTGAGCCGGTTAAACCATTAAGGGATGTAATTGCGGTGACATTGCTCCAACTCAAAGTACCGGAACCATTAGTAATCAGCACTTGATTCGCCGTACCGTCAGCCGATGGTAATGTCCATGTGACATTTGAGGAAACATTTGTTGGCGCTCTCAACCCTATAAAATTAGAGTTATCACCATCTGAGAACTGAAGTGTTTGTGTTGTGCCGCCTGCTGCTAATAATGAAACACCTCCGCCCGAAAGTACTGATATTCTCTGCGTATTATTTGTTCTGATTCTGAAATCTTGTGCATCCGTTGTACCCAAGAAATTAGTACTCGGATTTGTGCTTGCATTACCCGTTAATGTCCAATTCAAGCCATTACCCCAACCTAAAGTAATGTCAGACCCTGCGACAGAGCTGGCAGTAAGTACTTGATTTGCTGTTGGCAATGCCGTTGGGAGAATATAGTTAATCGTTGTTGTACCTTGATTGCCCGCTCGAATTGTGGAATATCCTGTTGAATTACCACGAAATTCTAACTGGTCATTTGCACCACTGATTCTAATATCACCATCAACATCAAGCTCTTGTCCCGGAGTTGTTGTACCGATACCAACGCGCTTATTTGTATTATCCCAATACAATTCTGCATCGGAGCCAAGTGTATTCGTCGCTGTCCAGAAAGCAATCCGTGTGGCAACACCTTGGCCTGAAATCACTTGATTACCACCCGATAAATCAACTGTTGACCATGATAGTGTTCCCGAATTATTGGATGTCAAAATACCATTTGTACCGGGTAATGCTGTTGGTAAAGTATAAGTAATATCACTACTTTGTGCTCCTGCTTGGAATGCCGTATAATTTGTACCGCCGGCATTCGGCTCTTGGAAACGAATTTGACCTGCTGTGCCGCTATTGGAAATGAGGAGATTACCATCACGAAGTTCAAAACGCTCCGATGGGTTTGTTTGCCCTATACCCAATCGTGGTCCGGCAACATTGGGAACTAATCTCATACCTTCAACATTGTTTACGCGGAACGGAAAGGGCTGATTATCATCAGTACCAATATAGTCTCCACCTGCACCGGTATTACCGCCAACACGCCAGAATAAATTATTACCATCGTTCCAGCTCCATTGACCGCTTGTATTTGTTGTCAATACCATATTATTTGTTGACGGTGCAGAGCTTGGCCAATAATAATTAACACTGGCTGATAAATCTTGGTCAGTACGTGTTGACAAAGCAATATAATGACTTGTACCCGCTGATGCAGGATTAAAGTTTCTTTCTGCCCACCGTGTTTCACGCGGCGTACCAATACCATTCGTGATAATTAAATGACCTTGAATTTCAGCGCCAAGATCCGTAGAAGTATATGTTGTTGAACTGGTACCAACACGTAATACATTATTTGCATTATCCCAGAAAAGATTGGAACTTGAAGAAAGTGTCGAATCATCGCTCCACCATGCAATTCTAGTAGCAACACCCGCTCCTGAGCGATATGCATTATTCGGTATATAACCACCGCCACCACCGCTTGTTGGATCCCATGATAAATTTAAACGATAATTGCCACCACCTAAATTGTCAACACTTGCAATTTTAAGAAAATCATTCGCATTTGGCACTGTATTACTTGGTAATTTCCACAAGTAATTATTTGTCTGAATATCTGCATACATGGCTGTGTAATTTGTTCCGGAAGCATCAGGTTCAAAGAAACGCAATTGTAAACCTTCATTATTTTGATTGCGTAAATCCATATAATACGTTTGTGCTAATGTGGAACCACCAACAAATCGTGAATTTCCTCCATCAACGTGGAATCGTTCTGCGGCATTTGTAGTACCAATACCGACATCTCCACCATTTTCAATAACCATCCTTTGATTATTATTAGTAAAGAAAGCCATATTTTGATTCTCACGCAAGCGTAATTCGCCCACACTTGATGTGGTAATACCAATATCGAAACCATCATTTCCACCACTACCGCTATTCGTATTTGTTATTTTCAAATATGTTGCATTGCTACCATCGTGAATATGTAGTATGTCTTGGGCATCAATATTACCGATACCAACATTTCCACCGGATTCAACACGAATACGCTCAGTATTATTAGTGCGAATTCTTAAATCCACATTATCTGTGGTACCGATAAAATTATTTGCTGTACTTGTTCCGGCATTACCGCGCAAAGTCCAGAACCCATCTTGACCATTCGGATTATCAGCTGAAAGCCAGCTCCATTGACCTGAACCATTGCTGATGAGAGCGGAAACTGTGCCTGTTGGAGCAGCTGTCGGTAATGTATAGTTAATATTGGTCGCTCCTTGTGAGCCGGCATTGATTGTGGTAATACCAGTTGAGTTACCTGTAAACTGCAATTGACCATTGGATGAACGTATAAGAATATCACCGTTGACATCAAGTTCTTGCGAAGGAGTAGGCGAACCCACGCCGAGACGAGTATTCGTATTGTCCCAGAATAAATTTGCACTTGATGTAAGAGTATTTGTTGAACCCCAGAATGCGACACGTGTTGCCACGCCTTGTCCTGTGAGTATTTGATTTCCGCCGGACAAATCTACCGTTGACCATGATTGTGTGCCTGTATTATTGGAAGTTAAGACACCATTTGTACCGGGTAATGCCGTAGGAAGTGTATATGTAATATTGGCTCCCTGAGCACCGGCAACAAAATTTGTTGAAAATGTGCCGGCAGGATTTTCTAATTGCAATTGTTGTGCTGTTCCGGCATTACTTTCTAAGCGTACATTACCACCGGATAGAATATTCAAACGCTCAATATTATTTGTGCGAAGGCGTAAGTCTTGAGCATCGGTTGTTCCCAAGAAATTATTCGTCGGGTTAGTGCCTGAATTTCCGATAAGTGACCAAGCATTGGCTAATGCAGCAACACTTTGCCAAGACATAGCACCGGAACCGTTATTTGTAAGCACAGTATTAGCAACACCTTGTGTTGTCGGCAATGTATAAGTGATGTCTGCACCTTGAGCACCGGCAATGATATTAGTTGAAAATGTTCCTGCAGGATTTTCAAATTGTAATTGCTGTGCTGTTCCGGCATTGCTTTCCAATCGTACATTACCACCTGATAAGATATTAATACGCTCAATATTATTTGTGCGAATTCTCATATCAGCTGCTGTTGTGGTTCCAAGGAAATTACTTGCGGGGTTAATTCCTGAGTTACCTAAGATTGACCAATCCACACTTGCTGCACTCCACGCAGGTACTCCGCCGCCGGTGATTGTTAATACTTGATTAGTGGAACCGGGCGCCAAAAGAGTCCAGATTGTTCCATTACTTACAAGCATTGTACCATTAGCACCGGCTGACGTTAATCCTGTACCACCATTTGTAATTCCGAGAGTACCGGTAACTTCAGAAGAAGATGCTAAGTTTACTTGTCCGGTGGACAATACACCTGCTGCACTATTCTTTACTATACCCGCAGTAGTAAATTTTCCGATAACAACATTTCCGGCATCACCGCTATTCGATAAAGTTAAACTACGTGTTCCGAAAGGTATATTCGTATTTTGATTTAAGCTACCACCAAGTTTGATTGTATCGCCTGATTTTGTAATACCGTTAGCACCAATAATTGCAGCTGTCGGTGACCCCCATGTCGGTGTTCCTGTGCCATTAGAGAGCAATACTTGGCCGGCAGTACCTACAGCGGTATAATTCAAACTTGTTCCATTTGAAAAAGCTACTGTCCCTGCGCCACCGATTGTACTACTATTTGTACCACCATTTATTATGGGTAACACACCGGTAACTTCGGAAGAAGATGCCAGATTAACTTGTCCTGTTGATAATACACCTGCCGCACTATTTTTTACAATACCCGCAGTAGTAAATTTTCCTATAATGACATTCCCGGCATTGCCCGGTGAACTTAAAGTAAGGTTGTGGGAATTAAGATTTACAGTTGTGCTTTTATTTAGCGTACCGCCTAATTGTACGGTATCTCCTGATTTACTTAAACCATTATTAGCAGGGACATTAATTGCAACTGTTGACCATTGTAAAGTTCCGGTACCATTTGTTGAAAGTACTTGCCCGATTGTTCCATCAGCGTTTGGTAATGTCCAAATGACATTGCTGCCCACGGCATTTGGTGCTTGGAAACCCACATAATTTGAATTATCAGCATCGCCAAAGCGCGCATCTGTTTGATTTGCATGCAAAACATCACCTGTAAATGTTTTTGCACCGGCAAATGTTTGAATACCGGTAGTCACAACACCACGTGCAGATGTTGAAGCATCCGGTAAGTTAAATGTATGAGTAGATCCTACACTGTTGATAGTAAAATCTGTTCCCCCAGTACCGGTTGCAAATGTTTGCGTTGAATTTGTTAATCCATTAAGAGAAGTCAGACCATTACTTGTCCAACTTAATACACCTGAACCATTTGTAGAAATAACTTGTCCGGAAGAACCATCTGTGTTAGGCAAAGTCCAAACAACATTACTGCCGACGGCATTAGGTGCTTGGAAACCCACATAATTTGAATTATCAGCATCGCCGAAGCGTACATCGGTTTGATTTGCAAGAGTTACGTCGCTCGTAAATGTTTTTGCACCGGCAAATGTCTGAATACCGGTAGTCACAACACCACGTGCAGATGTTGAAGCATCCGGTAAATTGAATGTATGAGTTGAACCTGCACTGTTGATGGTAAAATCTGTTCCTGCAGTACCCGTTGCAAATGTTTGCGTAGCATTTGTCAATCCATTAAGTGAAGTTATTGCAGTAGGTACATTTTGCCACGCAGGTACTCCGACGCCAGTGATTGTCAATATTTGATTGGGGGAACCCGGTCCTAAAATCGTCCAATTTGTTCCATTACTGACAAGCATCGAACCATTCGAACCGGCAGTAGTAAGTCCTGTACCTCCATTTGTAATTCCGAGAGTACCGGTAACTTCCGATGTTGACGCTAAGTTTACTTGACCGGTGGATAATACACCAGAAGCATTATTTTTAACAATCCCGGCTGAAGTGAATTTACCTATGATCACATTTCCGGCATCACCGCTATTCGATAAAGTTAAACTACGTGTTCCGAAAGGTATATTAGTGTTCTGATTAAGAGATCCGCCAAGTTTAATTGTGTCGCCTGCTTTTGTAATACCATTAGCACCAATAATTGCTGCTGTTGGTGATCCCCATGTTGGTGTTCCCGTACCATTCGATACTAGAACTTGACCACCTGTTCCTACGGCTGTATAATTCAAACTTGTGCCATTAGAAAAAGCGACCGTTCCTGCGCCACCTATTGTATTGCTGTTTGTACCGCCATTAGC
>JAFLBY010000049.1 GCA_017302855.1 Candidatus Kapaibacterium sp. | reverse complement strand
AAGGGGTCTCTCAATTGGTATGCCTGTAAGTCCTGTAATACCTGAACCGCGAAACAAATTCATGAGAAAGGTTTCAGCAGCATCATCAGCAGTATGTGCAGTAACGACATACTCTGCTCCACATGAACGCGCTTGTTTATCGAGAGCATTGTAGCGAAGTATTCGCGCAGCAGTTTCAATACTGATTTTATTTTTTTTGGAATACTCTTGAACATGAACATGCGCAGAATGAATACGCAGACCACAACGCTTTGCAAAACCTTTAACAGATCGTTCATCATCATCGGATTCCTTGCCTCGTAATTTATGATTTATGTGACATAATTGCACATCATAATGAAGACGATGAGCAATTACACAAAAAATATCAGACATTACTATAGAATCAACACCGCCACTTACTGCCAACAATAATGAACTTCCGGCGGGAATACATAATTCTACCGATAAAAAATGCTCCACTTTTTTGATGACACTCTCTGCAATTTCATTGTAATTACCAACTTTTAACGGTAAAGGAATTTTATGTTTGACTATCTGTTTTTTCTTTGTCAGCTCTGGCTTCGGTAACGGTATAAGATTATATGGTTTAGAATATTGATTTTTCTTTTCATAACCAGCAATTTGTCCTTCATTTATCTGTTGATCATTTTCATGAAGCTGCATTACTTTCTCTGCAACCAACGATTCACCAGCAATTGCGGGTGCCGTTTCATTATTCTGCTTTTGATGTTGACTTATATCTGTATGTTTTTCACCTTTTTCGTTGCGTTTATTTTTTTTGTTTTTATCTTTTTTCTTAGGTTGCTCAATTTCCTTTGCCGCGAGTACGCTGCTTTTTTCTTCTAAAGTCTGATGATTAACCTCGACATTCTCGGACAGAGTTTCCTTATGTTTGTCTGAGGATGCATTAGATTTTGGTTGAGTAGTGTGCTGACCTGACTCTTTCGTATCTTTGACTACAAGAGACTGTTTTTCTTGAATATTTTTTTGTTTATTCTGCTTGTTTTGTTTTTTTGATGGCAACTGTAAAACAACATTCTTTCGCTCTGGGGCTTCTAATGATGCTACACTATGCTTTCCACCTTTTACCAGATTACTTAAAGCACTTTTTTGATCAACAGCGCGACTGATTGACTTTTGATCTTGTGACTTTTTCGAATCAAGATTAACGGGTGTGGTTTGTTTATGTATAACATTATCAGTGTTTTGTACAGCCTCTCTACGAAAGCCGTTATCATTTCTACTCTTTTTTTTCTTTTTTCTGCGCGGTTGAATACTGAGAGGTATTTGATCAGAAGTTGTCTTGTGTAAAATTTTCTCAGTTTGTGTAATTTCTTTTGGCTGAGATTTTTCTTTAGGTTGTGACGGAGTCTTATCAAACACTTTCTTTGATTGTTGTCTTGCTTCTCGACTTTTTGTCTCAGCAGTGTTTTGTTGAATTGTCCCTTCAATACTCGGTTCTTTTTTTTGACTTATATGTTTTTGATTTTTCGGATTATTTTTGAATTGCTGCACTTTCTTTTGATTCAAAGAAGTGTCAATGTTCTCCGGTATAGATATTTTCTTATTTTTGTTGCTTTTATCAACATTAATGTCTATACTTTTTGTGAGCTCAGTCTTATTTCCTGATTCCTTTTTTGTCGCGGCAGAACGAGTACGACTTTCTTTTTCTAATGTAGAGGACGCTTTTTGTGGTTGTTTTTGATTGCCAACATTATTAGTAGCTATTTTCTTTTCGGATATTTCTTTTCCGACGATTTCTGACTCTATGCTCTTTGACTGTATAGCATTAGAAGGTCGTGCATCATCTTTTTGAATAATGCTTTTTTTAGATTTGTTGTCACTTTTTGTTTTCGTTGATTGTTTATTATCAATCGTTGTAACCGCAATTTTAGAATCTTTATCAACAAAGTCGCTTGCTTTAACTTGGGAATCAGTTAATTTCTTGCGTTTTTTTTCACTGTTTTGAATATTGTTGTTGACAGGAATATTTTCGGTTGGTGTATCATTGCCTTTTGCAGGCACATCATCAATTTTCTTTGATGCTACAGATTTCTTCTTTGAAGTGCGAGCCATTGGTTGTGCATTCTCACTATGTTGATGTTCAAGGTTACCAACAGATAAACTATCGTTTATATTTTCTTTTTTATTTACTACTTTTTTAGCCATAACAAAACAATAAGTCAATGTTCTTCCAAAACAGATTCCGCTCTGTTTAAAAAATTATATAAATATGTATTTAACAAATCCTCCGCTGCTGAAAACGTATCGGTTTGCTGTAATTGTTGTTTTACTGATGTAGCATTCCACATACCACGAAGATAACCGGCATAAAACTTTCTAAATTCAATGACGGCTCTTCTTTCATTACCTTTGTCCCTTACACATTCACGCAGATGTTCAACACAAACATTTACTCGTTCTTCTGCTGATGGTTCAGGTGCGTCTTTGCCATGAGCTATTCTATATTTCGAACGTCTGAATATAAATGGATTGCCGATTGCGGCTCGCCCTATCATAACCGCATTGCACCCGGTCGTAACAAACGCCTTCTCTACATCTTCGGGCGTTTCTACATCTCCGTTAAGAATAACCGGTATATTCACTACTTCCCGAATTTTGGGAATCCATGACCAATCGGCATCACCGCCGTGCCCCATATCTCGAGTACGACAATGCACCGTTAGCGCCGCTGCTCCTGCATCTTCTAAACGTTTAGCGACATCCAAGATGATAATATTATCTTTTGACCATCCAAGTCGAGTCTTTACTGTCACGGGCAAGGAAACCTCGTCCACAAGTGCTTTTGTCATTTTTGCCATTTGTGGCGGATCCTTGAGTAAAGCTGCACCTGCATTACGCACAACCACATTTTTAACCCAACATCCGCAGTTGATATCTATGAAATCCGGTGCTGACTCTTCTGCTTTTCTTGCAGCATGACGCATAGTTTCGATATCACCGCCAAAGATCTGAATGGAAACGGGATGTTCTTCTTCCGATAATGTTAGTTTTTGCATGGAACGCTTTGCATCGCGAATCAGTCCTTCAGAGGATATGAACTCCGTGTAAACAATATCTGCTCCAAGTCGTTTACATATAACGCGAAACGGCAAGTCTGTCACATCTTCCATCGGTGCAAGTAACACGCCATTTTCAACGCTAACATTGCCAATTTGTAAATTATGATTCATGAATATTCTAAGAAAAGAACGCAAAAATACGAAGGTTAAACGCTTTTCATCGGATTTGAACCTGTTTTATCGTATTTCACTTGACCAAGAGGCAATCATTACTTTATGACTCATCACACATTTATTCCCTATCCACAACAATAATCTATTGTTATATGGTAATAAAATAGTAGTTTAGGAGTGAAAAAACACATCTTTCAATATGAGGAGTAACTATATGAATCGGCGTTCCTTCTTAACAATGCGCTCTGCAAATGACATTGATTCCCCTTTGAGGCGAGCAATGACTTCTCAGCCAATTATTTCCCAAGCAGGTTTGGACGAACACACGTCACCGCTAACTCGGAAATCTGCGGAACATCTTTTGCGGCGCACCGGTTTTCAATACACACAAGAAACCGTTAATGCTCTTATAGGTAAAACTGCACGTGAAGCAGTCGAAAAAATGCTCAACCCATCAATAAGCGAAATGCCACAGCATCCAAATTGGGCATCGACGGCACCGATAAATGACCAAGCCTTAAACCGTAACCGTATGCTTGAGATTCGTCGAATGTGGTTTAATCAAATGCTGCTTGGTACAAATCAACTCCAAGAAAAAATGACTTTTTTCTGGCATAACCTCTTAACTTCCGAAGAAGATAAAGTCTATTATCCCCAATTCATGTATTGGCAAAATGATATCTTCCGTAGAACTCCGAATAAAGTGACCAATCCATGGAAACCATCCGAAAACAATGACCGCTCTGCCTTTGGTAATATTAAGACACTCATTAAAGCCATTGTGCGCGATGCAGCAATGTTGATATATTTAGATAATGGTGTGAGTGTGGTGGGAAACCCAAATGAAAATTTCGCACGCGAATTATTAGAATTATATGCCTTAGGAATTGGTAATTATACAGAAAAAGACGTCGTCGAGTCCGCTCGAGCATTAACAGGGTGGTCAATTACAGGATTATTCTCAGAATGGAAATCATCACGGTGGGACTCACAAGAAAAAGAATTTCTCTCTGAAAAAGGTAATTTTAACAGTGATGATATTGTAGATATCATATTCAAGCAACCCGCTTGTTCTCAGTTTTTTGCTAAGCGACTATATCAATTTTTTGTCTATTTTGAACCAGATCAAACGATAGTTCAAGAAATTGCGCAATTAATGGTTAAAGAAAATTATGAGTTAAAGCCTATACTATTGCGGCTTTTAACATCGCAACATTTCTTTGATGAAAAATTTTATGGAGCCATGATTAAATCACCTCTTGATTTAATAATAGGCACAGCTCGTTTGCTCAATATAAAAGCAATAAAAGTTGATTATGGTTTGACTGCAATGGCTGCATTAAATTTAGATTTACTCAATCCTCCTGATGTTGAAGGATTTAAAATGCATCACAATTGGATAACAACCACAACATTGCCTACACGTCAGAAATTTACAAATGGGATTCTCGACGGAAAAACCTATGAGGGGCAGAATGCACCGGAACTTAAAGTTGATGTTATGGCGTTCATGAATACATTCCCGGATGCTGTTACCGCAGAAGAAGTTCTTAAGGCTGTGGCAGCTTATATGATACCCTTCGAACTATCCGACGAAAATGTCAAGGGTTGGATTGATGATATCTTTGGCGGGTATGATTGGACCATAACATCACCGAATGCGAATGCGGAAGTAAAAATCAGATTACTTCTCCGCAATATTATGCAATTGCCCGAATTTCAATTAATGTAACGAAAGGTGAAAAAATGAAACGTAGAGCATTTTTACAAAAAAGCGCAGCATCCACTTTAACTATTGCTACATTACCTGCATTATTTGGTAATGTATCTGTCGAAGCATTAGCTAATTCGCCCGAGTTACAAGCTGCATCAACACTTGCTGAAGATAGCGATAGAATTATTGTGCTCATTCAGTTGAACGGTGGAAATGATGGTTTAAATACTGTCATACCTATCGAAGATCCACTCTATTACGATGCGCGAAAGAGCATTGCTGTGAAGAAGAATGAATCCTTAAAGATAAATGATACCATCGGCTTACATCCGGCACTCGCAGGTTTGAAAAATTTATATGATAATGGGCAAATGTCCATTGTGCACAGTGTAACATATCCCAATCCTAACCGTTCGCATTTTCGCGGAACAGATATATGGATGACGGCAACAGATGAAGATGTGTTTAAAAGCACAGGGTGGGTTGGTCGTTATTTAGAAGGCATTATTCCGAATGATTTTCCGAATTCAATGCCGGAACATCCTCTCGCCGTGCAAATAGGTACCTCACTGTCGCTTACTTTTCAAAGCGGAAAAGGTGCGGCTGGCATTACATTCCGTTCTCCGGAAGAGTTTTATAACCTAGTTCGTGACTCTCAAGGAGGCAGCTCAGGTAATGGCGACTATCCCGATACACCCGCGGGTAAAGAATTGGCTTTTATAAATTCAATACAAAGAACAGCACAGACATATTCAGGTATTATTAAAAAAGCCGGCGACACCGGTGAAAAAGAATATACAGCAAAAAGTAAAGTTCCTTATCCTGAAACCGATTTAGCACGTCGTTTAAAAATAGTTGCACAACTCATTGCCGGTGGCTTAAAAACGCGTTTTTATTTAGTGTCTATTGGTGGTTTCGACACCCATATTCAACAAGGTGGGGCAACCGGATTCCATGCGCAGTTGTTGTCAGAGCTATCAGGCGCAGTTACTGCATTCATGGCAGATATTGACAAATTAGGACATGCCGAAAGAGTTGCAGGTCTGACTTTCTCGGAGTTTGGTCGTCGTGTTCGAGAAAATGGCAGCACAGGAACCGATCACGGCGCAGCAGCACCACTTTTTGTATTTGGGAAATCCGTGAAAGGTGGACAAATGTTCGGCAATATTCCATCACTTAAGCCGGAAGACTTAGATTCGAGAGGCGATATTACCATGCAATTCGATTATCGTCAAGTTTATGCTGCGGCATTACTTCAGTGGTTTGGGACAAATGCCAATACTGTAAAATCCATCCTGCTCGACAAAGATTTTGCTGCATTACCATTATTTGCTTCCCCTTCATCTGTATATGAAAGCATACCATTTGGAAATGCCGGCTTTTATGTATCCGAATGTTCACCCAATTTGACAGCTTCTGTCACTTCGGTAACATGTGCAGTACCAAATACAATGCAAGTACGATTATCCGTTTGCGATATAAAAGGTAATATGTTGATGTCCATTTTCCATGGTGAATTGCAAGCAGGTGCATATCGTTTTGATATTGATTGTCACAAAATGATACAAGGTAATTATTTTGTTCGTTTTGATGCGAAACAATATACCGATGTAAAAAAACTCACAATTATCAGATAATCATATATTTTTTAATTTATTGTGTGGACTGCTTTGTATTAAGCAGTCCATTTTTGTTATTATGCCAATAATCGTTGACAAAGAAAAGAAAAAAAAATATTTAATTGCTATTGCTACGGATGTGTTTAGTAAAAAAGGCTTTCATGCAACTAAAATGTCTGAAATTGCTGAAGCTGCCGGAGTAGCCAAAGGTACACTTTATGAATATTTCTCTACAAAAGAAGACCTGTTTCTTGCAATTTATGATGAATGGATAACAGAATATGAGAAAACCATTGTGCAGAGATTTATGCAAGCGGAAGATGCATTAGAAAGAACAAATGCTATACGAACATCAGCGATAGATTTTTATGCTTCGCACAGAAACCATGCACCTCTAATCCTCGAATTTTGGGCACATGCCTTACGTTCCAATGATAAAAGATTTCTTGAAAAGATAAAATCGTTACAAAATAATCTTATGACAAAAGGTGAAAGTATAACACAAGAAATGGTGCAATCCGGATTTTTTCACGCAATTGATCCACAATCATTTACATTGTTAGAATCCGGAATTTCCGATGGCATTTTTCTTTCTTGGGTCTTAAATGGAGGACGGTTTTCTTTAGAAAAAGCGTATGAGTTCCGGCAATCTCTTATAGGAATCGGTTTGCTATCGGAGGATGCCCGCTCACTACTTGGTAATAAATTGCATCAAAAATTATCCGAAGGTTTTTTAGAAGATGAACATCCTTGAAACAAGCCGCTTGCGTTTGCGTGAATTTACATTAGATGACGCACCATTTCTTGTTTCTCTGATGAATTCAGATTCATGGATGGAGTTTATCGGAAATACCGCTGTACATACTATTGACCATGCCGAGCAATACATAGTCAAAGGACTTCAACAGAGTTACACATCGCAAGGGTTTGGATTGTGGTTAATTGAAAAGAAAGAATTGTGTGAACCGATTGGTATGTGCGGTTTGCTCCGACGTGAAGCGCTCGATTACATTGACATAGGATTTGCATTGTTACCGGAATTTCAAGGCAAAGGATATGCAATAGAAATCACTGCCTCCACCATGATTTTTGGAAAATATATACTTGGAATTGAACAAATTGCTGCAATCACAAAAAGCAATAATTTGCGAAGCATAGCACTGTTGAAAAAACTTGGCTTCTCCTATCAAAAAAATATAAAATTAAAAGCTGATGGTGAAGAATTACAATTATACCTCTGATTAATGCTACGATAAAGAAACAAAGCTTGCTATCAGAGGTCTGTGATTTGCCTACAATTTAATTTAGAATAATATCTATCCGTTTATCTCACACCACTACACCACAAAAAAGTTCTCCTGTTTATCATCAATGTTCTTTACTTAATTCTTCCCATTGAGCATACAATGAATCTAAAGTATTTTTCTCATCAGAATGTCGTTGTTGTAACTCTTTAGTTTTTGTAGGTTGTGAATAAATTTCCGGTAAAGATAATTGTTGTTCTAATTCTACAATTGATTTTTCAATAGCTTCTATTGATTTTTCAATTTCACTGAGTTTTTTTACATTCTGTTTTTTGTCTTTGACTTGCGGGGCTTTTTGTTCTGATTGCACGGTTTTTGGCTTGGTTGAAGACTGTTGAACAACAGTTTTTCTCTCCAATTCTCGCAGAGACTCTATATCACGTTGTCTAATAAACTCTTGGACATCCCCGACAAATTCGCGTAATAATCCACCACGAAATTCAACTACTTTTTCAGTAAGTCCCGTTAAGAACTCCCTGTCATGGGAGACAACAATTAAAGCACCTTCATATTGAGCTAACGCGTCTTTGAGCGCATCCTTCGAGCGCATATCAAGGTGATTCGTCGGTTCATCGAGTATGAGTAAATTAACAGGTTCAAGCATCAGTTTTGCTAGCGCAAGTCGGCTTTTTTCTCCTCCACTCAATACTTTTACCTTTTTTTCAACACTATCCCCGCTAAACAAAAAAGCTCCAAGGAGGCTTCGGATTTTTGTACGCATTTCACCGGTAGCGGCACGATCAATGATTTCAAATACTGTTGCATTACCATCTAATGACTCCGCCTGATGTTGAGCATAATATCCAATTTGTACATTATGACCAATTTTTACTTCGCCTGAAGTTTGCTCCTCTGTTTTAGCGAGAATTTTTGCTAATGTAGTTTTTCCTTCGCCATTTTTTCCGACAAATGCGACTCTTTCACCACGTTCTAAAGCAAAATTTATATTAGCAAAAATTCGTTTATCATTATATGCTTTTTCTAAATTATGAGTTTCAACCACAGTTTGACCGGAGCGTGGCACAGGTGGAAAACGCAAACGAATCGCGGATATATCATCTTCTTCTAACTCAATTCTCTCAATTTTATCCAATTGTTTAATACGACTTTGAACACGAGTTGCAAGATTGGCTTTTGATCGAAATCGCTCAATAAATTGTTCCTGTTTTTTAATTTCTTTTTGTTGATTATCATACGCAGATTTTTGGAGTGCCATTCTTTCTTCCCGCATGACAGTATAGCGAGTATAAGAGGCAGGATAATCTTCTAAAGCTGCATTGCGAATTTCAATGGTTCTATTCGTGACAGCATCAAGGAAAGCTCGGTCGTGCGAAACAAGAAGGACACATCCATCATAATCCGCAAGAAATTTTTCCAACCAACGAATAGATTCAATATCAAGGTGATTGGTAGGCTCATCCAATAATATACAATTGGGTTTTTTCAGTAATAGCTTTGCTAATTCAATGCGCATTTGCCAACCACCGGAAAACTGCGATGCCGGTTTTTCCATTTCATGCTCTAAAAATCCTAAACCTTGCAAAATCTTCTGTGCTTCTGCTTCAATAGTCATTCCTCCTTCATTAATAAAACGATCATTCAACTCTGTCATTTCTTCCAATAAAGCAGAGTAAGCATCCGATTCATAGTCGGTACGAATTGTTAACTCATGCGAGATTTCTGCAATTCTATGCTCCATTGTCAAAACTTCCGAAAATGCTGCGAGAGCTTCTTCATGCACAGATTTTGTAAAGTTTGAGGCAATGTCTTGCGGCAAATACCCTATTGTGTATAAATTTGGAGTGACAACATGACCTTTTTCTGCAACAATCTCTCCCGCTAAAATTTTTAACAATGTTGATTTACCGGCTCCGTTTTTCCCGACCAAACCAATTCTGTCACGAGCACTCACGGCTAATGAAATATTATCAAATAAATATTCACCGGTAAAATGAACGGACAATCCTGTAATTGCTATCATAATGTTTTCTTTGTTTCCTATAAATTATTATTCTTCAATGATTACTTCGACCGTTCTATTGTAAAAACGACCTTCCGGTAAATTGTTATCGTAAAGAGGACGACTTTCGCCCACACCTTTTATTATTACATTGGGTGACCCTATTTCTCGTGCAACTGAACGAGCTCTATTTAATGATAAAGTCTGATTATAGGCGGCATCACCGGTTCTATCGGTGTAACCTGTAATGGTAAGTCTCGATGTTGCCGTAACTTCTGGAATTAGTTGTTGTAAATAATTTTTATTTTCTTCGTTCAGTTCATATTTGTCCACATCAAACATAATAACATTAAATGTTTTTACCGCCACAGAGGAATCTTTTCCTAATTCAAGCACTTTATAGTCAACGGGTATTGATGCCGTAGTCACATCAACTTTGTCGCCACTTTCTGACTCTACAAAAGCATTCACAGCAATCGAATTCTGTGTGCGTAGAAATTCAAGGACAGATGAATTATCAATATCCCAAGAAAATTGTCTTGTAACGGGAGTGCCATAATTGTCATAAATTACATACTTTGAATTGTCCTTTCCCTTTGCATTAAATCCCCATCGCCCGACCACTGCCGGCAGACCGCCTGTAAGTTCAATATCCATACGATTGTATGTTATTGCTCGTGCGGTATCGAAAACAATAATCGGAGCCAATAAAGCAGGGTTTGAAGAAACAAATTCTAAACGACTATTTTCCTGACGACCTTCTTCAGATTCGATATTTGAAAATTTAGCAGGCAAATTACGTGTTTCTGATGTAATCCGCGATTCATTGATTGACCAAACTTCCGATAGGTATTTTTTGACGGAATTCACCCTTGCTTGCGATAATGAAATGTTCCCTTTTTCTTCGCCTGCATCGGAGTTTGAACCTATAATTTTTATAGTAAACTTTGCATTATTTTTCATTCTGCTGCCTATAACATTTAATGTCTGATAATATGCAGCCAGACCCTCAGATTCTCTAAGTTGCTTCTCCGAAAATTTATCAGTTTCATTTTTAGTAATTTGAATATATCTTTGAGGTATTTGCGAAGATTTTTGATCGAAGAATATCATTGGAAGCATTGGCACCACTTGTTTTGACAACAACTCACGCACAATCAGTTTTTGTTCAGTTGCCGGTTTATTGTCATTTGTGTAGATTGTTGCGGCAACCTCTGCCGGAGCAATTTTTGGCTTTTCAGCAAGAACCGGTTCTGTTGGTTTTTCCTGCATCTTCTCTTCAGGTACAATAACAGGTTTTACCGTTTCAAACGGAGAATATTTTAATGATACGCCTACTCTAAAGTAATGATTGTTCCAAGATAGATTTGATACTAATGGAGTAATTCCATAAGAAAAAAGAGCTTCGGGCACAAGCTTAAGTGTTTGCCGGGAATTAAGCGATAAATCATACATCAGCCCAAGAGTAAATCCGGCATTTAATGTTGCTCTGTCCGGTATATCTCCCGTAAACTCATTTTGTATTGTTTTGCCATTTTTGAAAGTACCATTATTTGAAGTAATTTTTTCCGACTGAGTAAATGTTCCGGACGATAAGATACCCACACGAACACCACCAACAAGCCCTAATCTATTAAGAACTTTATATTGCAATAAACCGTCAACAGATAATGCAGAAAAATTTGACACTAATACATGATTAAATTCTGCTTGTCCAATAGTTTGGTCGGCCAATCGAATAGGATTAAATTCTTTCGAAGTTAACTCAGCATTATATGATGAAAAATTAGGTCTGATGGCAAGCGAGACATCTGTAAATAATGGTAATTCGATTAGTGCACCCACCGCAAATCCGGATCCGCTTCCATTTTCATATTGCGGACAACAGGATGGAATGCCGGGCAACCCTTGAAAGTCTGCAGTATGTTGATTAAAATTTACACCACCGAATAAACCTATCCACATTGAAGATTTATTATCTGATTGTTGAGCATATACATTACAATATGCAAAAAAGAAGAATGTTGAAACAATAATAATTTTTTTCATTAATCCACCACGGTAATTCTTGTTGAATGGCTGCGGGTTGCAGTTCTGATATGTAATAAATATGTTCCTGATGCTATATTAAGTAGAGGAAAATCTAAGCGATAATCACCCGGATAAAGGGATTGATGTAACAAGGAAGCTGCCTTATTGCCGAACAAATCAATGATATACATTTCGGTTACTCCTTCTTCACTTACAGAAAAATCCACATTGAGAGTATTAACTAAAGGATTGGGATTGACGGATTTTATCATCGTTGGCGGGGTTGATACAAAAAATCGTTGTTCATCGGTACATGTATTATCTATTGTAATTGTACCGTCAATGACAGCGAATGATATTGGTAAATTTCCTAAACTTACGTTTTTGATACTTACCTTTGTTATTGTTGTATCGCCGAGTAATGCTAACATTGGTACTTTTTCTGTCATACCATTTTGCATCTGTATATTCTTCGTAAATGTTTGTTCACATACATCCGCAATTACAATACATTTCTTTTCTCTGTCAACAACTAAATTTTTATCATAAACCAAAACAGCATTCAGTATCTGATTTGTGCCAATGAGTGACTGCGGTATATTGTTGATTATTAACGGATAATCAAATAATTCACCCGGAATGACTTTTGAATTTCCTAATGTAATCGTTGCTTGTAATGGCGAGTCACCAATCGAAACAATTGCCATACCTTTTTGCGTACATACGCCATTACCATAATCAAATTGCACGGTTAAGGAATCTGACACAATAGTCGCATTTGCCTGCAAAGTAACATCTATCGAAATTGATCCTTTTGCCGGCACATCAATGGGGAAATTATTTCCGCCTGCCGGCTTCGTTGTCACTTGTGGAGATTTACCCTGTATTGATGTTATCTTCCACGGAAAATCATTTGCATTTGTTATGATTAATGATTGTGTTTGGGGTGATGTAGAACTTTGTGCAAATACAATAACTCCACCATTTGCGAGTGACAATTGTGGCTGTTGTGATGTCATGCTTATTGAAACAGTATCAATAATATCACAAGGTTCAAGCGTCACAATCGCTTTTGTTGAAAAGAATTTATTATCATTGATGTTTCCGGTAAATGATGCTTTAAATACGGCAGGAACATCCTTTTGTAATGAAGTACCGGCAATGATATCGGTGGTAAAATCATTTCCTATATATTGAATATTTTTTATAGTTCCAACGACCGAACCGCCGGATTTATTTACTATTTCAAAATCTTTGATTATTGAGCCTGCTGTAATGCAATTTGGTACAATACCGAAATCAATAGATTTTGTCACAGCAAATAATACTCCTGTCTTATTTCCAGAAATTGTGAGTGGATTACTCACTGCACAAGGCTCTG
The DNA here is from genome assembly GCA_017302855.1 of Candidatus Kapaibacterium sp. Taxonomy (GTDB): domain Bacteria; phylum Bacteroidota; class Ignavibacteria; order Kapaibacteriales; family UBA961; genus UBA2353. The sequence continues at coordinate 6,735 of JAFLBY010000049.1, read as the reverse complement.
ATATAATAGCTATATTTTCTGAAAACACTCCATCACCCTGCGGTGTTATGGTGACACGTACATTTCTTTCTTCCCCTTGTTGTAGCGTTATTGGCAAGTCATTACTTTGCAAGATGATATTTGCCGAAGAGAATTTTGTCACGGTTACCGGTATATCAGAACTGTTACGGATTGCTATGATTGTATCTTTGCTTTGTTCACATCCGACCATAGTTCCCAAATTCAAAGTCCCGGAATATGAAATCTTTGGATTTACTATTTTCGATGCAATGGTTACTTTGAGTGAATCATTGCAATTTGACGATGAAAATGGTATTGTGAGTACTGTATTAAAATCCCCTTCATTCGATGAGTTTATGCGGATTTTTACTTCTTGTACCCCATTTGGACCGATATTTACTGTGGTTTTAGGTGAAATTAATTCAAACGGAGATTGCAGAGACGCTTTATCAAAAGAATAAGATATTGATTTATCCGATGTTGTATTTCTTATGACGAGTGTTGTATCTTTTTGTAAATCACAAATCTTCCGATTCATAAAAGTAATTGATGATGGATCTGATGTTGTCAATAATGCTTCTTTCGTTCCTGATAATTTTACAGGGAACAATAAACTGCAAATGTCTGTTTTCAGAGAAATTTCGCCGGCATTGCTTCCTTGTTTTGTAGGCACGAATCTGAATTTAATCCATTTTTTTTCTCCGGCATTTATATTGATTGGCAGTTGATCTGCAAAAGCAAAATCTCCCGTCACAGATTCAATACTTGTAAATGCAATTGTCTCTTTTTCATTATTAGTAATTTCAATAGAATCTAGTTTTGATGATATGCAACTTGACAATACACCAAAATCGAGTACGGGCTTTGATGCAGTCAGTGTAACGCCTTCGCGTACAGTCAATGTTATAGTTTTTTTCAGAGTACAATTATTTGAGTCTGTAATTGTAACCGTGTAGGGATAAATACCCGGTGTAGATTTCTTGACTGTTGGTTCGGCAATAAAACGACTGCTTAAATCGGTTGCCGGTTCCCATAATATTTTTAATGTACCTTTCCCGCCTTTTATTCCAGATTTCAGTGTATAATCTTGATTGGCACAAATAGTAACTGCAGAAGGTAATGAGGAAAGTATTTCGGGATTCACTGTTACAAAGACGGAATCAAGTGTGACACAATTTTTACTGTCAGTAACAGTAACTGTGTACATCTGTGATTGATTAGGCGTAGCAACCGGGCTGTCACTGCTTGGATTATCTAAACCATTTTCAGGAGTCCATTTATATGTAAATGGCGGCGTTCCGTTTGTTGCTTTACGCCCGATAACTTTACCGACACCGGCACAAATTGTTTTATTTTCACCGGCATCTATAATTGGTTTCGGATTGACTGTGAATTTTATTTCTGCTTTCGTCACGCATGGCTTGTCGGCACCTATATCGGTAACTGTTACCCGATATATAGTATTAACTTTCGGTGTAACAGTCGGTTGAGCTGCATTTGGATCAGAAATATTCACTTTTGGTTCCCATGAATAAGAATAATTACCGGAACCGCCGGTAGCCAAATTACCAATAATGCGCGATTCGCCTTCGCAGATAATTATCTCATTGCCTAAACTAATCTTCGGTGCAGGTAAAACAGTTACGGTAACTTCGGACACCACTGGGCAACAAGCACCATCATAAGCAGTGCAAATATATTTTGAGGTTGCTGTTGGTTTGACAAAAGGTCTTGGATCGGCAGGATTAAGAATACTTCCGCCAGTGAAAGGATTTTCCACCACCCATTCATACGTTACCTTGTCTTTAGCATTAGAAGCAAATTGACCGATTTGTACCTCTTCGCCTTCACATATAGTTTTATTGACCGCTTCCCCTGCTATATCAAAAGTGATAGTGCATGGTTCACTAAGCGATATACAAAATTTTGTCGCAATAGCATCTCCACCCGGCGCATTCACTTCTGTGTCAAAAGCGTCTTTTAACGGATAGTCAGTTGATGCAGATTTGCCGCCTATATAGGTATTACCACGCACATCAACCGCAATCGCATGGAAAAAGTCTGCCCCATTACCACCAAAGTATGTCCCATAGTCCGCCAAACCTTGCGAAGTTAAACGAATCAAAGCACCATCAACCCCTTGCACCGGCAATGCCTGATACGCAGTTGAACTATTTAAAAATGTTCCGAGTGAGGTCGAATTCGATGAAAATGCGACATAAGCTCTTAGGGTTGCATCCACAGCAATATCACCGGGAATTTCTGTCTCTGAACCACCGCAATAGGTTGAATACCCTAAGGAAGCGCCCCCACTGTTAAGTTTAAAAATTGCAATATCAATATCACTTCCCATCACTCCCTGTACAGGATTACGCATAGGGAAATTAGCACTCATAGTACCGCATACGCAATAGACATTACCGCCTACATCAATATCAATTTTAGAGTTAGTTTCATTGGAACTGCCACCTATAACCGCCGACCATGCAAGCGATTGACCATTTGCATTAAATTTGGTGATTCCAATATCAGCAGCTTGCCCATCAGGATCTGGACTGCCTAAAGCACCGGCTGTTACCGGATAGCCCGTTCCAAGAGTAGTCACTGACACAATCGGCTGTGATGTTCCTTTATCAAGTTTAATATCTTCGCCTATATCTACGGTTCCGGCAGAACCGAGATAACTCGCCCAGATCTGAGTACCATTTTCTGCATATTTTCCAACAAGAGCATCATCAATTTCAGCATCAGGTCCACCCGGTATAGGTGGTGGCACTAAAGGATTTGTTCTTTTATAGACATTATTGGGCGAAGTGGGGAAATTTGTTCCGGCACTCCCCACAACATACACATTGCTATTTGCATCGGCAACGATGGCACGCAACGTTTCACTGCTACTTGGTCCTCCAACATATTTACCCATTTCCGGTGCGCTACCGGCATTATTAAGTCGTAAGATGAAACCGTCTTGTGTTCCTTGTAATGATCCGCCAAGATTTCCCGGATTCGGAAAATTCGTCGAACGCGTTGAACCACAAATCCATGGTCTATCTTTCGAATCAACAACTACGCCAAATCCATCTTCAACATTATCGCCGCCAATAAATGTAGTAAAGACCGGCACACCGCTCAATTTACTAAATTTTGCAAGAAAGGCATCTTGACCTTTGATTGTTCTTACTCCCGGGCGAATGGGAAAATCGGGTGAACTTGTCGTACCAACATAATAGGCATCCTCCTTTTGTCTGAAATTGACATCTACAGCGACATCATTCACCACTTCACCATCTCCTGATCCACCAAGAAATGTTGAATAAATAATAGGATCAATTATTAAGGGTACATTCGGATACTTTCTTTTTACCTCGAATTGAATAGTATTGCCCGATTTCACGAAAGAACATGGTACGATTTCTTCTTTCCCATTAAGAATCTGATATGCTTTAAGCCCCGCATGATGATATTCGCCATGAACTGTTTGTATAGAAAGAACATTGTCTGCTTTATTAACCGTCCATGATGTGGCACCTTTGAGAGTAAAACGTATTTGGGATGGGTCAGCTTTTGGTGCAATGATGAAATCATAGCGTATGGAACCACCTTCACGATAGAAACGGGCATCTATGCCATTATAGACATTATTGATGCGGACTTCTTTATAGATATGAACATCTTTTTGCCATTTTTTCGGGTCATTGCCGAGTATGTAGTTTTGAACCCCGGGCATCGCATATAACTTTTCCACATGAGCAGGATTGAAAGTACTATTTACCATATCCATGTGTACTGCATGGACTTTGCGTTCAATAGTGATACTTTTTTTCTTGAGTGAAGTCTCTACCGGATTGGTAGAAAGCACAGCAGTAGTTTGCGTAAATGAAAATGCAATACCGGATGTGGTAATCCACGCATCGCCATCTTTAGTATGGGTCAAGAACAGTGCATTCTTATGCCATTGTCCCTTGTTTTCGATGAAACCACTTCGTGGATTTATCTCCTGAGCTGAAAGAAAACTCATCGAAGCAAAGAACACAGCAAGAATCACAAGCGAGTACAAATTTTTCATAACAATCCGCTCTAGTTAATGGGTGAAGTCAGATACTAAATGCAAAGATGCCTTTTTTTTCTCTTTGTAACAAAAAAAAGTACGAAATTTTTCTCTTTTGAAGCTTTTTTTGTTAAAAAATTACAATTTGTTAATATCGGTTTGAAAAAAAGTGCTATTTTCGGACTTAACTTATGTGATGTTTGTATAATGACAAATTCAAAACTTGAACATACGACCATTTAATCATCTTTTCTTATTCATTTATGAGGTTCTTATGACTCATCTTTACAATCGTTGCATCTCCATGTGTGTTATCACACTCATTGGATTGCTTTCTCTTCATAACTCTTCCGCACAGTGGACGAATCTGAATGCTAACCTTCCAGGTAATATTGCGATTTATCAATCGCAGCAAGTTGCCCTCAATGGCAAATTGTATATGTTTGGTGGAAGAGTAGGTAATAGCTATCTTGCAAATGCTTGGGTTTTAGATTTGACAACATCAGGGGCACAATGGACACAAATTGAACCAATGCCAAGCGTCCGGGCCGGTGGATATGCTGCTGCTGTCAATGGAAAGATATACATTATGGCAGGTTTAACTGTGAGTGGTAGTGCAGCTGTTGAACAAAGTTCGGTTTTGGAATTTAATCCAGAAAATGGTGAATACACAGAAAAAGCTGAAATTATTAATACTGTAGCGCAGGTAGCTGGTGCAGTCATAGGAAAAAAAATATTTTTGTTCAATGGTTTATCCGGCACTTCAAGTCTAAAACAAATCCAAGTGTATGATGTAGAAAAAGATGCTTGGGATGAGATAGTCGAAGGAACCAAATATGTTGCAGCATATGCCACTGCTACTGCTATCAGTGATACTGTTTATCTCATGGGTGGTTTCACAGGTTCAGCACTCACCAACACAGCTTATAGAGGAGTTGTTGCAGCAGACAATTCTATTGCTTGGACGAAAATTGCAAACCTTCCGGTAGCTAATGCAGCAGGTGCTTCAGGGAATGATGGAAAAAATGTCTTTTTCTTTGGTGGGCAAACAAATTCGGGTTCTGTCAATACATGTTACAAGTATAATGTAAAAACAAATAGATGGTCTTCAACTTTCATGCTGCCATCTACTGCTGATATGAATCTCGTCGCTCCCAATATCAACGAAAAAGTTTACATAATTAGCGGTCAGGGCAATCCTTCAACGTTCGAATTTGTTGATGGTCCTCCTACCCCAATCTTTAATCTCAGCAGAAATAAGCTGTTTTACTTTATGAAAACAGGTAATGAGAAAACAATGTCCGTAGTGATATTTAACTCAGGTAATGAACCCTTAAAAGGTGACATTATCGTACCAAGTGATAAAAAATGGTTATCTGTTGTTTCTACTTCATACGAAGTTGCCCCCGGTGCTACTGAAATTATTGAAGTAACCGCAAATTCAACCGGTATGACCCAAGGTGATTATGAAGGTGTTGTTACGATTACCTCCAATGATGCTAAAGTAGCAAGTACGGCAATCAATGTGACTATGAAACTCGTTGATAATCCGTACAAAAGAGTTCCGGTTATAGAAGTATTTACATCCTCTACATGTCCTCCTTGTAAGCCGGGTAATGAAGTTATCCATAGTGTCCTTGAGGACTTTACTCCGGACCAATATACTATGATTAAGTATCAAGAATATTTTCCGGGAACAGGTGATCCTTACACAACATTTGAAACTATAGAGCGAGGTGCTTTGTATCAAATCAACAACGGGATACCTTTTGTTGCAGTAGATAACAAGTGGGTTGGCAATCCGAACACTACCTTTAATAGTGACGTGATAACATCAGCATCCGAAGAAGGCGCTGTTGCTCAATTAGTTTCTTCTTACAGTATCACGGACAATAAAGTCAAAGTTAATGTTGATATTGAATCATTGGTTAACTATCAATCAGAAAACTTGCGTTTACATGTAGCAATCGCAGAAAAAGAAACGACAAAAAACAGAAAAAATAATGGAGAAACCGCATTTTATCATGTCGTGAAAAAAATGTTACCAGATGCCAAAGGTACGACAATCACCGGATTGAATAAAAATGAAAAAATGACAAAATCTTTTGAATTTGAATTTCCGGGTAATTACCGCTTACCGAGTAATGGACAGACCGCAAGTATTATCAAATTAGATAGCGAACACTCTGTTGAAGAATTTTCTGATTTAGAAGTTATTGTGTGGATGGAAGATCTTAACAATGAATTATCGTTTAATTCATCGGCTGCAACGAGTGTTTCTTCTGTTGAAGAGTTGCCTGATAATTCCGGTTTATCCTTTGTTGAGGTCTATCCGAACCCAACAGCAGGCATGACAACGTTCCGCTTCAAAGCAGAAAAAGCCATGAATGTCACACTTGAACTATTTGACTTAGCAGGCAATAAAGTGGCTTCATTGTTTAATGCGGCTGTTGCTCCCGGCGAATATCCTGTCATGTTCGATATGGCTACATTGCCAACAGGACAATACAATATGTGGTTAAAAACCAATGATAAGTTTATCGGAAGAACTATTACCGTCACAAAGTAATTGTCAACTCAACATACTTACTTCAAAAAGGTCAGCCCTCTCGGCTGACCTTTTTTGTTTGTAAAGAAGTATAATGTTGGCATCTTTTACTAATTTTGCCCATTATTCTAAGGTTATG
>JAFLBY010000048.1 GCA_017302855.1 Candidatus Kapaibacterium sp. | reverse complement strand
CGAAGGTAATGGAAAAATACCAAGATGCGGTTAAGGCAATGGAAAAGTGGATGGAAGATAAAAACATGGTTGCCGAACCGCAGGAAGTGTACAATATCAAAGGTGATGCTGCCCGTGTGGAATTTATCAATCGCTTTAAAGAAGTGCAACGATTAAAAACACAGCTTGACCAATACACCGACCTGAACGATGAACAAAAAGCAAAAATTGAAAACTTGATGCCCGAAGAGCAATTGCGTTCTTTCCGCAGTTCGTATTTGGAAATTGCCAAACAACTTAAAGAAATTCAACAAAAAGATGGCGACAAAGCAGGTTCAACCATTCAGCAATTGGATTTTGAATTTGTGCTGTTTGCTTCTGCCATTATTGATTATGATTATATAATGAAACTAACAGCAGCAAACTTGGGTAAAAAACCAAGTAAGCAGCGAATGACAAAAGAGCAAATAAAAGGTTTGTTGAAATCCAATTCTAATTTTATCGAGGACGAAGATATCTCTGAATTTATAGATAGTTTAGACTGGACTATTGGGCAATCAGAAAATCAATTAAATCAAAACTTTCAAAAATTCAAGGAAGAAAAGATTGCTACAACATTGGCAAAGATAGCACAGAATAACGGTTTGGAAGTTGAAGCATTGCAACAATTTACAGATGAAATAATTAGCCGAATGATTTTTGATGCCGACAAATTAAGTGAACTCTTTGAACCTTTGGATTTAGGTTGGAAAGAACGCACCAAAAGAGAATTGGCATTGATGGAAGAATTGACGCACATTTTAAAAAAGAAAGCCGAAGGGCATGAAATATCGGGACTAAAAGCGTATGATGTCTGAACAGGATTACATAGATTAAGAGGATGGACACGATTTTACATACAGATAGTAATATTAATGAACTTAGCCACAAGATAATTGGGTGTACAATGCAAGTGCATCGTATTTTAGGCAATGGTTTTCAAGAGGTTATTTATCAGCGGGCATTAGCCATTGAAATGCGTTATGCGGCTTTGGAATTTGAACGTGAGAAAGAAATGAAAATTTATTACAGAGATGAAGAGATAGGAACCAGACGTGTGGACTTTTTCGTAGAAAACAAAATAATGGTTGAATTGAAAGCCATAGAGACATTAGAAGATGTTCATAAAGCTCAAGCCATTAACTATTGCGAAGCATACAACATTGCCGATGGTTTGTTAATCAATTTTGGTGGAAAAAGCTTAGACTTTAAAAGGGTTTACAATAAAAATCTTGTCAATGTCTCCAACACGATTAGAGGATTAAAAGACAGACAAGATAGCCTGCAATCTAAATACAATAATCCCGAAAACAGTAATCCGTTAATCCAAAAATCCATTAATCGTGTGCAGACAAATGAGTAAAAAAAATAAAAATACATTGGTGCCGAAACTTAGGTTTCCTGAATTCAAAAATCAAGATGGGTGGGAAGCAAAGGAGTTGAATAAATTAGGCAAATTAGTCAATGGCTTGACTTATAGCCCTGATGATGTAAGCGAAGAAGGACTTTTAGTTTTAAGGTCTTCAAACATACAAAATGGTGAAATTGTTTTAGATGACAACGTTTATGTTAGGCCTGACGTAAAGGGAGCAAACCTATCTGAACCTAATGATATCTTGATATGTGTTCGTAATGGCTCAAAAGCGTTAATTGGAAAAAATGCACTAATACCTCATGGAATGCCATTGTGCACTCATGGTGCATTCATGACAGTTTTTAGGTCAAACAACCCAAAGTTTGTTTTTCAGCTGTTTCAAACTAACGCATATGCAAAAAAGGTAGCAGGTGATTTAGGGGCAACTATTAATTCAATTAATGGGAGTAATTTTTTAAAGTATGAATTTTTAGTACCTAAAAATCATAACGAACAAACCAAAATCGCTGCTTGCCTTTCGTCTTTAGATGAAGTTATCACAGCCGAGAACCAAAAATTGGAAGTGCTGAAAGAGCATAAAAAAGGGCTTTTGCAAAATTTGTTTCCGCAGGAAGGGGAAACTGTGCCGAAAGTGCGGTTTAAGGAGTTTGAGAATAGTGGTGAGTGGTTGCCAAGACCAATTAATAAATTCATAAATGAAAGATCAATTATAGCTAATAATAGTTTGCCGCTTTACAGCTTAACGATTGAGAATGGAATAACTCCCAAAACAGAAAGGTATGAACGTTCATTCTTGGTCACGGATGAAGAAAATGCATACAAAGTTGTAGAGAGTGGAGACTTTGCTTACAATCCAATGAATTTGAGGTTTGGTGCAATTGCAAGGCATTCTGGAGAAAATGCAGTAGCAGTTTCTAAGTATTATAACATCTTTTTTTGCGACAATTCTGTGGACTCTGCTTTTTGTTCATTTTACTTTAGATCACCTAAAATGATTAAAGTCTACGATGACATTGCAACAGGAACTCTAATTGAAAAAAGAAGGGTACACTATAGTAACTTTTTGAACTTAGAAGTGCTACTGCCAAGTAAAATTGAACAAGAGAAAATAGCCGAAACACTTTCATCAATTGACGATTTAATTATTGCACAAGGTCAAAAAATAGAGGCACTGCAACTCCACAAAAAAGGGTTATTACAAGGGTTATTTCCGCAATTGTCTGAACCATGATTCATCTGAATTGCAAGATGAACAGGATTCAAAAAATCAAGGCAATCAGGATAATCACAAAAATCAAGGTTCAGACGATGGTATATTTTCCTAATCTAAATGAAGTAACAGAATGAGCGAAGTAATAAATATAAACCATCCGGAATATGGTGAAATTTTGCAACAAGCTGTTGCCGAAATTCATGCAGCTCGAAATGTGCTTGCCAGACAATTGGCAAAGACTACCAACGCTGTGTATTGGAACTTAGGGAAATTACTGTTTGAGAAGCAATTAGCAGAAGGATATGGTAGCGGAGTGGTCAATCAACTTTCTATTGACCTAAAAAAAGAATTCCCCGATATGGGCGTTTCGCCTCGCAATTTGTGGGATATGAAACGCTTCTATGAGCGTTATCATTTGGCAGATGAGAAACTGCGACAGGCTGTCGCAGTTTTGCCTTGGGGGCATAATGTGCTGTTAATCAACAAGGTTCAATCGCTTGATGCCGTAACCTTTTATGCCATCGAAGCGGTCAATAAAGGTTGGAGTAGAGATTGGTTGCTCAATGCCATAAAAATGGACAGCTATGCCCAAAAGCAAATCCAATCGCATAATTTTAGCGAAACGCTTCCAATAGCTCAAGCAGACTATGTTAACGGAGTATTTAAAGACACGTACAATCTTGGTTTTTTAGGTATTACAGAAAAAGTAAAAGAATCAGATTTAGAAAAACGACTGGTCGAAAAGATTAAATCTTTTGTGTTGGAATTGGGAAAAGGTTTTTCGTTTATTGGCAACCAATACCGACTGGAGTATAACAACAAAGAGTATTTTGTCGATATGCTTTTCTTTCATCGTGGCTTGCAGTCATTAGTAGCTATGGAACTCAAAATAGGAAGTTTTAAGCCGGAATATGTAGGCAAAATGAATGTCTATCTTTCGCTGCTGGACAAATTAGAAAAAGGCGAAAACGAAAACCAATCTATTGGCATTATACTTTGTGCAGACAAAGACCATTTGGATGTGGAAATTGCTTTGCAAGACATCAACAAACCCATTGGCGTCGCTGAATACCAATTATTATTACCCAAAGATGAATTACACACTTTGTTGAGAAATGAAATAAAAGCTATACAAGAAAATAATCAGGAGCAACCATGACAGAAAATAATCAAACACAATTAGGCAATACACTTTGGAAAATCGCAGACGAATTGCGTGGCGCAATGAACGCTGACCAGTTCCGAGATTATATGCTTTCATTTTTGTTCTTAAGGTATTTAAGTGACAATTATGAAGCAGCAGCAAAAAAGGAATTAGGCAAAGATTACCCTGCCCCAAAAGGAAGTGTGACACCACTTGCTAAATGGTATAAAGAAAACCCGAAAGACATCAACGATTTTGAAAAGCAAATGCGGCGAAAAGTTCATTATGTCATTGAGCCGCAGTTTTTGTGGAACAGCATTTCGGAAATGGCTAAAATCCAAAGCAATGAGTTGCTTCGTACTTTGCAAGATGGCTTTTCATTTATCGAAAACCAATCCTTTGACAGCACATTTCAAGGTCTGTTTTCCGAGATTAACTTAGATTCCGATAAACTCGGCAAAAACTACTCGGAACGAAATAAAAAACTTTGCAATATCATACAGAAAATTGCGGAAGGCATAAATAGTTTCGATAAAAATATTGATTATTTGGGTGATGCTTATGAATATCTCATTGGTAAATTTGCAGCAGGTTCAGGACAAAAAGCCGGTGAATTTTATACACCTCAAAGAATTTCCGATATTCTTTCAGGTATTGTAACACTTGACAGCCAAGACCCAAGCAAAGGAGAAAAGAAAAAGATTGAACGAGTTTTAGACTTTGCCTGCGGTTCGGGTTCTTTGTTGCTCAATGTTCGTAAGAAAATGACTGATGCGAAAGGAACAATCGGCAAAATCTATGGACAAGAGAAAAATATCACGACCTACAACTTAGCAAGAATGAATATGCTTTTGCATGGCGTGAAAGACACCGAATTTGAAATTCACCACGGAGACACTTTACTTAATGATTGGGACATTCTCAATGAAATAAACCCATCCAAGAAACGTGAGTTTGATGCTATCGTAGCCAATCCCCCATTCAGCTATCGTTGGGAACCCACGGAAGCAATGGGAGAAGATTTTCGTTTTAAAAGTTACGGACTTGCTCCAAAGTCAGCAGCCGACTTTGCTTTCCTTTTACACGGTTTTCACTTTTTGAGTAAAGAAGGAACAATGGCAATTATCTTACCTCACGGTGTTTTATTCAGAAGCGGCGCAGAAGAAAGAATCAGAAGAAAACTTTTAGAGGATGGAAATATTGATACCATTATCGGACTGCCTGCAAACCTGTTTTTCTCGACCGGAATACCTGTGTGTATTTTGGTATTGAAGAAATGCAAAAAATTTGATGATGTGTTGTGCATCAATGCCGTAGATCATTTTGAAAAAGGCAAACGGCAAAACAACTTATTGCCGGAACATATCCAAAAAATACTTGACACTTATAAACACAGAAAAGAAGAAGACCGTTACTCTCGCAGAGTATCAATGGAAGAAATTATTAAAAATGACTATAATCTCAATATTTCACGTTATGTGAGCACATCTTTAGACGAAGAAATAATTGACCTAAAATCAGTACATAAAAAACTTGTTACCATTGATAAAGTCATTAACAAAGCAAAAGAAACACATAATAAATACTTAAAAGAACTGGGACTTCCGCCAATATAACAATAGCAACATTTTATAAAAAGTTCATCATTAAACTTTATCATGGCAATGTAAAGGGATATGAGGATATAAGAGTTCTTTAGTGATATAGAGTTACCGTGTGGCATCAGAAGCGAAAAATACATAACCGGGACTTTTACAAATGGTTACGAACGCGTTTTATTTATCATTCCGACGCTTAGTACAGCATAAAAACAATCCTTTCTTTTTATGGTATTATGAATCTATAGTGCTCACGTTGTTCACGAAATCTACGCTGATTCAATAGATATGGCAGATACACAGACAATAGATTTTTTAGGGTTTTATCTATTGCTTTATCGCCACATACCACAGAATCACATACATCCATCAACAATTACGCAGCTAAAATAAGGAATAGTTCAACATACTCCAAATTTTTTTTTTACTATGTGTAGAAAATTGTCAAAAAAAACCACTTTTTATTTTTCAAACTCTATTCAGACCATACATAATCGAAAAGAAATGTTGATACCGTGATGAGAATAATCGAATAACTCAACTCCACGACAATCATATTATATTCCGGCTCAATAAATTTAGCACTAAACATTATGACCGAAGTTTCTAAGCCAACCAATACAATAGGCAACATTATCGGGAACATCAATACCGGGAATAAAATGGCTTTTCCTTGGGCTTGTGCAATGATAGCGGCAACAATGGTGCTTGCCGATGCTAAGCCTATGATGGATGACGACATAGAAAGCAATGCATACCACCCTGATGAAATTTCTATCGGTAAAAAAAGTAAAAAGAGTAAAAATGTGATACCATTTAGAAAAACACCAACTATCATATTGAAAATCAATTTCCCATAATAAACAGAAATTGAGCGAGAACTTACTTGCAAAAAAAGACGTGTGGCTCTTTCTTCTTCAACAACAAAACACCGAGCCAGCCCCGTCATGCTGCCGAAAACAAGTAAAATCCACAATAAACCCGCCGATAATTCCGGCGTAAAAGTTTCATCGCCAATACTAAAAACCACAGTGGTCACCGATGTCACAACAAACAATACTATGGCTATCAGATTATAACGCGTACGTAATTCGCTGCGAATATCTTTAAGAGTAATGGCTAAGGATTCAGAAATTAATGACACTCAAGCACTCATGAACGTGAAAAAAACATAGTAACAGTGGTTCCATGTGGTGTGATGGAAAAATCAACATCATCGGCAAGTTCTTTTATAAGAAAAACGCCTCGTCCATGCGTCCTCAATACATTATCTCCATCGCGCGGGTCCGGCACATCGGCAATTGGAAATCCCTTTCCATTATCTTTGACTGCTACCGTCATGCCTTCATTCAAACATCGAACACGAATACTGACATTTTTAGAATAATCAGATTTATGAGCATGGGTGATGGCATTATTTACCGCTTCCGTAACCGCAATCAACATATTGAAACGCCGGTTTTTGCTCAAATAGCGACAACAATCAATCGAAGTAAGAAATGGCTCAATCTCAACAATTCTTCGCGTGTCACTCGGCAGTACCAAGACATTTTCCTCCGTGGCATCATTCCGTGAAATATATGAATCCGACATAATCACCTTGTGAAATTATAATAAAATACTCGTATGAAGGAACAAGTTCGGCACATAGCGAATTGCTACTCCGTTAACAGTTTGACGCTCGTACCAACCATTGAGAACAACCGTTGACCCACCGCCGAGACGATAATCGCATTGAACCTCAGGACCATAAAATCGCTGAACGGCATCACCCGATATACCGATATTCGGTGTCAAAATTAGTGATTTTTGTATTAGTGCATAATATCTGGCACCCACACCCACAGACCATTGGCTTATATTTCGCCTAAAAGCGAGTAGTTTTATGAAATATTCATCATTGCTGCTTATCGGTGTTTCGGCGAAATCTGTCCAATACAATCGCCCTCTTTCAAAGTGGCGCCCATATAATCGTGCTTCAAGTAGGTAATCGTCTGAGAGATTGATTTGAATGGAATCGCGCAATGAAATTTGCCTGAAGGAAAAACTGCGTGTTTCTGCGGCTTGCTGTTCATAATCATATACGGTGTAATTTGCCAAAACTTCAAAGCGAGGATGTGCGGTAAATCTCTTCGTTCGTATTGAAATTGATGGGCTTAAGGTAAATATTCTGTTCCAATTGTTTAAAGAACTTCTTTGTTGTTTTATAAACACAAGATGCAGCACTTGGGCTCTGGCGGTGATATCAAAAGTAAGAGCAGAACTCACGGAGCGTTTATAGCGCATTTCGGTTATTGCTTGTAATTCATCCCTATCGTCAAAGTTGAGCACACTTGGAGTATCGTAGCGCAATAGCGAATAAAGCCCGTTAATGTAGAAAGTATCGGATTTGGATACACCTATGGTCGCATTGCCAAATAATCGGACTCTTTGTGCTGTATTGTCTCTTTGTTGTTCCTGTGTTCGCAATGCTATTTCATCTACGACATTAATATCAAAAACACGCTCAATATCATTGCGTTCATTCCTTGAAAAATAGTGCATTCCAATTTTGTAATCACCAAGAGAAGTCGCATACAGAAGCGATGCCGTTATCTGTAATTGTAATTCCTCAAGCCCTCTGTTGACATAGGTTTGTAATGTGCCGGGAACTCGCCCCGCATAGCGTCTGTCAATAGTTCCTTGTTCAAGAGTATATTCGACAGCCGCCGACAAAGATTTATGCAAAACAGTGCGTATCTGACCATTGATGCCATAACGATTTTCTAAACGCTGCTCAACTTCGCGTGTTTGCTCGGCATTAACAAAAGTGAAAAAATCCCTTCCGAGACGACGATAATACCCCTGAATTTGCAATGAATTTTGCCTGCTATCACCCAAGGAAATCATAGAAAATTGATTTGAAAAATCAGAGTTTGTTCTTCGCGCATCCAATTGGCGAATATCTAAGACAGAAGAACCCGTAAGGGTGTAATCTTCCCAATCTAAGTCGGCTATTTTTGCTTCAACCGAAGCAACGCTTCCCGTAGCTTCAATACCCAACTGAATATTATTTTCTATGCCGCCCAACACTGTCAGCTCCGCATATTGTTCGGGTTGCCACCGAATGCCGGAAATAAAGGAATAGCGTTGCAAACTCGACAAACCAATATCACGGGAATCTTGCGTTAAGAAAACGAAACCGCGCGAAAGCAATGAAAATGAAGTGTCCAAAGCGAAGGAATGTTCCAACAGTAGTGCCTGATCATCACGTGTGGCTGCATTGGTGCTGATGATGGATGTTGCTCGGTATTGTTCATCTAATCGAAGATTTCCAAACGGCATATGCCACAGCCCGCGCACAGCAATAGTAGAAACAAGTGTGTTCGCAATTTTATCGGTTGTGAAGAGAAGCTCTTTATTCTCAGCTTGGCGATTTTCTGCACTTTGTAATTTTGTCACTTGAGCAGAACATGGCACGCCATACATCACTAAAAGCAAAAGTATCATGCTGATAGGCGTAAAAAAAGAGAAGCGTCGAAATCTTTTATATGTTAAGAACGATTGTAACAAAAGCTGAACATTCACATTTTTGTTTGACAGATGCCGAAAAATACGTAGTTTTTCGCAGTAAAAAACCTTCATGTATCCTAAAATGAGGAATAGATATGAACAGACGACAGTTTCTTAGCGTTCACTTTCGCCATAACAGTGCCGAAAGCATTGAGCCGACACCGCAGAGTAGTGCTACAAGTTTAGCACCCTACAGTTCGCCATTGACCCTACAGGATGCATATCATTTGTTGCGGCGGATTAGTTTTGCATCACCATATTCAATGGCTGCATCTCTTGTCGGGAAAACCTCCACCGAAGCGGTGACGATGCTCTTCGGAGACACAGTGCCTGACATTACAACCAAGCCGAATTGGATAGACGAGGTAACTGAAAATCCCAAGGGTGCTGACATATTTACCCAAAACTCTATTTACGGTAAATGGTCAAGTCAATTTGCCAACTTCCAACAATGGTGGATAGACCGTATGATAAAAGACACATTCGGCACATTGGAAAAATTGACAGTATTTTGGAGCGGACATTTCACATCCGAGTTTGCTTTTGATGAATCGTATATTCCACCGCAGCAGTTATTCAGACAATTTCTGGTGTTTCATGCCGACAAAGTTGCCGATTTCAAAAAGTTAGTCTTTGATATAACATTAGATGGCGCAATGTTGGTCTATCTTGGCGGCAATCTCAATGCCAAGGGCAAGCCCAATGAAAACTATGCTCGCGAATTGATGGAATTATATTCTACGGGTATTGGTCAATACACCGAAGGCGATGTGCAAGAAGCAGCAAGAGTGCTCACAGGATGGAAAGTCGGTATGTTCAATGATGAGCCGGCATTAAACGGGTATTTTGCTTCATATTTTTCCTCAGCAGCGCATGATCAAGAAGCAAAACAATTTATGGGTGTTACCATACCGGCACGCGACAATGATTCCAATACAGAATATTTAGTAAAAAATGAAGAGGTAAAAAAGTTAATTGACATATTATTCGAGCGCAGAACACAAGCAATAGCGCGATTTATGGCAAGGAAATTTTATCACTTCTTTGTCTATAGTAATCCCAAAATCGAATCAACAGTCGTCAATGATTTAGCGCAAATATTTATTGAAAATAATTTTGCTGTAAAGCCAACATTAATGACTTTGTTTGCAAGTGAACACTTTTTTGATGAAGCTCATCGTGGAAATCAGATAAAAACTCCACTTGAATTTGTTGTTGGTTTAGCAAGGCAATTATCCGTCACAATAAACTCACCCGTAACTCAGATCAGAAACTTCGAACAATCCATCATGGATCCTCCCAATGTTGCGGGATGGGAAGGTTACCGGACTTGGATTAGCACAAAGACATATCCTTTACGACGTAAATTTGCATTAGATACGATTAATGCCATGAACGATCAACAGTTAATTGCCTTTGCTAAACAATTTCCCGATTATGATAATGCAGATAAACTCACACGTCATATTGAGAATTTTCTATTGCCAAAACTCATTACTGATGAAAGACATATTCGTTACAGAAATGACTATTTATTGCAGAAACAACCTGATTATGAATGGCCCGAAATGCTTACCGGCATAAGTGCTGCCGCACGCGGCATTAAAGCATTATTAACCGTTATCAGCAAAGCACCGGATTTTCAATTGTGCTAAATTATCACATTAATGAAAGGTTTATTTATGAAACGCAGAGATTTTTTACACTATAGCGCAACAGCGGCAGCAATAGCACCTATCGTCATAGGCGGTATGCCTTTAGTTGCCGGCGATCCGGTCACCCCTCTTGGCATTGAAGCTGAAAATGACTCAATTCTTGTCATTATTCAATTATTCGGGGGCAATGACGGATTAAATACTATTATTCCATGCGATGATGATGGCTATTATGCTTTGAGGAATCCACAAAATGGAATTGGTGTTCCCAAAAAAGATGCAAAAAGAATATTATCATCGAATACATATATGCACCCCGCTTTGGTGAACAATGCCCACAAAGAAGGATTTATGGGAATGTTCGATGAGGGAAGATTGGCAATAATTCAAGGTATCGGTTATGAAAATCCTAATTTATCGCATTTTCGTTCAACAGATATTTGGCTCAGCGGTATCAATAGTTCTGACCCGAATATTCGATTATCCGATGGATGGATTGGTAGATATTTTGCTGATGCATTACCCAATTTCCCGATAGAAATTCCCGACCATCCGCTTTGTATCCAAATCGGAGCCGCTGTCTCTCTTTTATTGCAAAGTGACAAAGGTGATATGGGGATTGCTCTCACTGATCCGCAAAAATTCTTTGAATTGGGCGCAGGACTTACACCCGATGAAGAACCGATTGCCGATAGTTCTTCGTATGCAAATGAATATAATTTTGTCAGAACTTTAGCACAACAAAGCGATCGCTATTCGCAAGTTGTAAAACAAGCCTTCGATAAAGGTAAAAATAGTATCGAATACAGAGGAAATAGTTTATCATTACAATTAAAACTTATCGCTCGGTTGATTAGCGGCGGGCTAAAAAGCAGGGTTTTTGTTTGTAATATGGGTGGATTTGACACGCATGTTCAACAGCAAGATATTGGCAATGGAGGGCTTCACCCCAATTTATTAAATACAATAGCCGATGCCGTCAGCCGCTTTTCCGATGATTGTTTAGCTCAAAATTTCCATAATAAAGTTATAGGAATGACAGTGTCGGAATTTGGAAGACGCCCCTATGAAAACGGTTCGCGTGGCACTGATCACGGCGCTTCTTCGGTACAATTTGTGTGGGGGCATCGTGTAAAAGGCGGTGTCTATGGCAAAAATCCTGATTTACAGAGTTTAGACGAAAATCGTGATTTAGTTTATACATACGATTATCGCAAAGTATATTCAGAAATAATTCAAACATGGTTTGGCGGCACAAAAGATTCGGCAGAAAAAGTATTGAAAGGGCGATTTGTGCCTTTAGGCATTTTGGACAGTCCTATTGCCGGCATTGCTCCGTTTAATGATATTCGTCAAAGCACAGCGATATATCCCCATCCGAATAATGGTACTTTTTCTTTACAATGCGAAATTTCAAGATTTTGCAATATTGAGGTATCTATCTACGAAATGCGTGGTAAAGCATTGTTTACTCAATATTTCAGCGGATTATATCCCGGTGAGCATACGCTGCATTTCAATACAAATATTCAAGCGGGTATATATCTGTTGGAGATATCATCAGAAGAATATCGCAAGGTTATGCCACTCACAATTATTCAATAAACAATTTTGCTCTGTCATCATGAAATATATTTTCACATTTCTTTGTGTTGCATTGTTTTCTACAATGTATGTTTATGGTCAATTTCCAGCATCATGCGATCCACAAAGCGCAAGAGGATGCATTGGAAACTCATTACAACTAACGGTATCCAATGGAAAAGGTGCACATTATGTTGATGTGAACGGCTATCGCATAAAAGATAAATCGCAAACCATGATGACATTCGAGGCATGGATTAAACCACAAAGACAAGCCGGAAAAATACAGTTTATTGCGGGACTATGGGGACCTGCCAATGACAATAATGATGTATGGAGACTTTATTTTGACCAAAGTGATAATCTTGTTATTGAAGTAAATGGTGATGGAACGAAACTCGGCGCGAATGATAATACTATTGCTCGCTATCCTGCAATGGGATTGTATGGCTCTTGGAATCATATTGCTGCACAATTTGATGGCAATACAGGCTTAGTTCTGCTATATATCAATGGCACGCAAGTGGTTTCAGGACGAAATGATACTTATCCGGCGCAATATCTGCGACCACCGGAAAATCAAAGTCTGCCGATGCAAATTGGCAGCACAAACGGATTGTCGGACAATGAAAATCTGTTTCGCACTTTTAAGGGAGAAATGGATGAAATACGTTATTGGCGAAGAATTCTGCCGCAAACCGAATTAGAATGCGAACGCTATAAAAGCAGAGCCGGTAATGAAGCAGGAATGATTTTCTATTATCGCTGTAATGAAAATAACTCGACTTTCACCTTATGTGATGCAACCGGAAAAAATTATACAGGCAATATGCGCAGCGGAGCAGTATGCGATAAAACGGACAGAGACATTCCTTTAACCATTATTACCTCCGTGCAAAGAATTGAAGAAGACGTACAATGTGATGATAAGCGCACTTAGAATCTGACAGTTGAAGACACTTCAATTTGTGGCAACAATGTATCTATTCGTATTGTGGGACGCGATAACAGTTCATTTTCCTTGAGCAGAAACTCCGCACAATTATTGTCTAAAACGCCTGTTTCTTTTACAGTTAATTTTTCTTCAGTACTTGTGGGAAACATTATTGCCGACTTAAAAATACGTTCTACAAACGCTTGCGGAAAAGAAATTACTATACCCATTCGATTAAATAGAACAACAGAGTTAAATACTAATAAGCAACGTATAAATTACGACACCTTATTTGCGGGTTGTGTTAATCAATTATTCAAAGACGAAGTAGTAAAAATATGTAATTCAAGTGATAAAATAGGCACGCCTCGTACAGTTACCATTTCAGCATTTCAAACAGATTCTGTGGCAAGATTTTTTGTCGTTAATACCGCTTTGCCATTACTGATCCCGCCGGGAGAATGCCGTGATGTTACTGTTCGATTTTACTCTGTTGGCTCAGCCGCCGGAGAGTATAGAGATACGGTCAAAGTTGTGTCGGATGATCGTTGTCCGGGAGGATTGAGTATTCCATTGCGAGGTGTTGTAAGAGAAACAATTCTTCTAACAAATCCGAGTGATGCAAAAAAAATTATTGATTCAATGAAATTCGGCTCTTATTGTTTGGAAGTATTAAGTAACCCGACATATTATGTGTGGCGAAACAGTACAAAAAGAAAGATTTTTATTGACAGTATTATTGTACCAGATGGATTTCAGCATACGCGAATTCGATTTCCTTTTATTATTGAACCAGACCGCGGCTATCAATTTAATGTAGTGCGTTTTTTTCCGAAAAGACAAGGTAATTATCGCGATTCTATAGTATTCCGCTGTCGTTTAGACGGCTCTCCTTGTACGATAGAAAGAAAAATCTATGTTACCGGATATGGCTATGAAGCAGATGTGAACTTTATCACACAAAGTGCTGATGCCGGAGCATGTATTGTCGGGCAAGATAAAACATTTAATGTTATTGTCGAAAATAAAGCGCCCGACGCAATTCGTGCATCATTTTATTTTGAAAAAGGTGAGGCATTTTTTGATATTACTCCCAAAAGCGCAACTATTCCTTCAGGCGGTACCGTGACATTAACGGTGACATTTCGTCCCTATTTCGACAGTCTTTATACGGATAAATTATGCTTATTCGAGCAAAAATGTTTTTCCACATCATGCATTCCACTCACAGGCAAAGGAATATTGGAGACATTCAAATTCGATCCGCCCGTTATGCGTACGGAAAATGTTATCGGTTGTGGTTTTGCTTTTGATACTCTTCGAGTGCGAAATATCAGCTCATTCAAACAAACTATGCAGACAGTCAATTTAAGCAGTCCCACAGGACGATACACATTAATATCGCCGAATCCATTACCGACAACCATTGAATTAGATGCAAATACCGATACAACATTTATTTTTCAATATATACCGAATGATACTACTTCCGATAGAACAGATCCTGCTTTTTTACGATTTTTCAGTAATAGCTATGAATGGTCTGCGCCGATGTTAGGCACTTCAGCAAATCCGCGATTATATGTTACTCCCCTTTCAGTATTTGGTTCGGTGGAAGTGAATGACACTAAAGTAGATACAATTACAATCGAAAATGTATCTGCTGTGCCGGTGCGTGTTGATAGAATGTCCGTGCCAAACGGATTTACGATTATATCGCAAAATAAACCATGGGGTACGGTTTTACAACCCCGTGACTCTATTGTTGTTGGTTTACGATTTGCCCCCCTTTCGGAGCAAAATTATTCCAATACGTTTATTGTCAGCTCAGATTCAATCTGCAAAACATCAAGAACGGGAAAATTCGAGGCAAAAGGTATCATGTATAAATTACAGGCACCAATTTCTATTGTTAATTGGGGTTATGTAAGACCTTGCGATTGTATTACAAGAGAAATTCCATTAATTAATGAATCCGAAGTTCATGAAATGCGAGTCACATCATTGAATTTCGACACTACCAATGTTCCCGATGGAACACCGGATTTTTGGACGTGGTCTTCTGCGTTTTCGCCTTCGGGGACATTACCAATTATAATACCGCCTGACACGCGCGACACATTACGTTTAGTTTTTTGTCCGCGCACTCCGGCAGAAGATAAATATGTTGATTGTGCAACATGGTTAAAATTTGATGCTGAAGGAGCCGGGTGGCAAGGAAAATATTCGACATATTTATTAGGAAAGCGTGCATTGTTATATAAACCTTTGCCTAATTTTGTTGGATTTCCACCGACACGTGTAGATACCTTATCTACTCCACGCATTGTTCGCGTTTCCATACCGCCACGCACACTTAATCCCAATCAAGAAACAATTACCATAGACTCTGTAAGTTTCGCACCCGAAGAAAGAGTTTTTTCATATAGAGAAATAAATAATAAACCATTTCCTTTAACGATTATTCCGGGAGATACATTGTCCGTGCGAGTTGATTATAAACCTCGTGCGCCACGTAATTATGAAGCGCGAATGCGATTACACACTTCAAAACCATGTATAGATATTGATACTACCGTTTACATAAAAGGTGATGCTTTTGCTCCGGCTTTCGGATTAAATTTTGCATTTGATACCGCGATGGTGGTCATTGATTCTTTCAAGGCTCCATCGTGCGATACAGTCCGAGTTCCGGTGTGGTCATCAAGAAATATTCCTGCCAATTTGGTTGATATATACTTGCGTATTGGTCATGACACATCCGAATTACAGTATGTTGGTGCGGAATCATATTATTTATCATCTGTCTGCAATCCACTTTTTTTGCCGAAAATTCTCAATACTTCGGGACCTCATAGCGGTGTGTCATTAACTTGTAAAAATTTCTGCGCTGTGGACTCTACCCAACCCTTTATGATTGCAAAATTTATCTCGAAAACAGGCCAAAACTCTGCAACAAATATTACTGTGGACAGTATAAAATTTGACACAGAAGAAAGTATTCGATTTAATATTATTGCGGGGAATGATAATGGGCATATCACCATAGAAAAAGCCGATCTTGCAATCAGAAATCTACTCATTAATTTTGACAGTGTACGTGTATTGGATTGTAAAGACACCACTCTCACGGTTATAAACACCGGCATTGTTCCACTTATTATTGATTCGCTGCCGAATTTACCAAAAACTGTAAAAATAATGGGAAGCATTCCCCCATCGAATGTGCCAATACAAAAAGGAGATTCCATAGTATTTACCGTCAGATATTGCCCGCAGCGCTCGGATTCTTTAGCAGACATTATTCAATCACGCTCCGTTGACCCTTGCACAATTCTCGATACTGTCCCTGCACAAGGGCGGGGCTATGCACCCGATATGACTGTAGCGTTTGGCATTCACCCAAATTTCGTACAAGCGGATACTGTGTATGGTTCATTTAATGATACCGTGGCTGTCCCTATTTATGTAGAAAAAGATATTGCAGCTACATATCTTGGTACAACATATTGGATGAAATCGCTTTCATTTACAACAACATTATACCATAATCCGACCGCATTGAAATATATCGGTTACTCAATACAGCAAGCGAGTAATGTTTCTGCCACACCGGATTCGATTACGATACAATTTAATCAATTAGATACTCTTGCCGCCGGAAAATTAGGCGAAATTTATTTCAAAGTGGTCGTACCTGACACAGTAATATCTTCCATGAGTGTAAGGACTTATGATTTTCGCTCTGATTCTTTGCAATTTCTTGATATTTTCCCGATAGGAACAGCGGCGCAGTGTAAAGTTGGTGGACAATGTGGCATAACGCATTTAAAATTTATCGGATTACAACCGGCATTGCAGCAAAATGCCCCTAATCCTTTCAGCGAATCATCGGTTATTTCTTTTAGTGTGCAAGAAAAAGCTCCGATTGTCTTACAAATTTTTGATACACAGGGAAAAGTTGTCAAAACTATACTTGACGGATCAAAAGTCTTTTCTTCGGGCACATATTCTATTGATATTTTGGCTGATGAACTTGAAAGCGGTGTCTATTTTTATGAATTACAATCGGGCATATTCAGACAAACAAAAATGATGATGATTGCACGATAATGTGTTTGATGTATTGACAGTACCATACTATGTTTTTCTGACAAACAATATGGATTACACAAGGTTAGAACACATGTGAAAAATATATACTTGTTATGTAGAGCAAAAAAAAAGCCGTTCTTTATGGGAACGGCTTTTCACAAAGTGAAGAATATTTATTTAACCGATGCCAATGCTTCCGTCACTTTATCGGCTGCATCTTTTAATGTTCCGGCAACTAAGAATTTCATTCCTGAATTTTCCAATATTTGACGTGCTTCAATAGCATTTGTACCTTCTAAACGCACGATCACAGGCATAGACACTGTTACTTTTTCTAAGGCTTGCAAAATACCATTTGCAACACGATCGCAACGAACAATACCACCAAAGATATTGATGAGCACAGCTTGCACATTCGGATCTGACATCATAATGCGGAAAGCATTTGCAATACGTTCTACATTTGCTCCACCGCCTACATCCAAGAAATTAGCAGGTTTTCCGCCGGCTAATTGTATAATGTCCATCGTAGCCATTGCCAATCCGGCACCATTGACCATACAACCGACATTGCCGTCCAACTTGATATAGTTAAGATTATACTTGGATGCTTCAACTTCCAAATCTTCTTCTTCGGATAAATCGCGCAATGCAGTATAATCACTGTGACGGTAAAGGGCATTATCATCAAAATCAACTTTAGCATCTAAAGCAACAAATTGATTTTCTGTGGTCAGAACTAATGGATTTATCTCCAACATACTGCAATCCATCTCATCATACGCTTTGTACAATATTGCAATAAATGAGCAGAAATTCTTAAATGCTGCTCCGGTTAAGCCCAAGCCAAAAGCCAGTCTGCGCGCCTGATATTGTTGGAAACCGATTTTGGGATCAACATGCTCTTTTAATATTTTTTCAGGTGCTTCTTCGGCAACTGTTTCTATTTCCATACCGCCTTCGGTCGAAACCATAATAAGATTGCGTGAGTTCTCACGGTCAAGCAAGATACTGCAATAATATTCTTTAGCAATGGAACACCCTTCTTCAATATACATACGGTTAACAATTTTACCTTCTTCACCGGTCTGAATTGTTACTAATTTATTTCCGAATGTAGCATTAGCAATTTGAAAAGCTTTATCGGCGATATTGCCTTCGCGGATGACTGTAACACCACGGACATCTTTGCCGAATGCCTGCATAGGTTCATCGGAGAAACGGTTCAACACAGTTCCCTTACCACGTCCTCCTGCATGAATTTGCGATTTGAGAACAATAGTCTCTATTCCCTTAACCGCAAAATCGTGATAGGCAACTTTACCTGCCTCATCCGAGTTAAAAATTGCTTTACCGAACAAGACAGGAACATCATACTTTTTTAAGAGTTCCTTCGCTTGGTATTCATGAATTTTCATGTAAAATATTCCTTGAAAAACTATAAATAGTGAATAATTTTCTAAGTTTGAACTTGATTCTGCCGATTGATATGGCATAAATTTTTCAAAAACAAGTTACAAAAATACGAAATCGAAGCCGTTTGAGGGGATTAACTCACATGAAATATGGAAAATACTACCTTATCATCATATTTGTACTGCTCATAAAGCTGTCATTAGTACCATACTTTAAGAGCAAGGAACTGGGATCGAAAGATACACCGATTACCTTTTTGCTGACCCCATCGGTGGATGCAGAAAAGATTGCAACAAGCGCCGATGAGTTAACGCGTTTTCTTCATAATGAAACCGGTTTGCACTTTCGAGCAACATTTCCAACAAGCTATATTGCTGTGGTGGAAGCATTCGGTAACAATAAAGCCGACTTTGCCTGTATGAATACTTTTAGTTATGTCTTAGCCCATGAAAAATATGGTGTTAAAGCAGCAATGCGTATCATCAGAAGAAATGGTGAACTTACGTACAAAGGGCAATTCATTGCTCGTTCTGACAGTGGGATTGATTCTTTGTCGGACATCATCGGTAAACGGATTGCATACGTGGATGCTGCTTCCACTTCGGGGTATATTCTCCCGAAATCGCTCTTAGCAGCGAAGAAGATTAAACCGTCTGATGAAGTTTTCGGGATGCGCCATGACAATGTTGTCACTATGGTTTATCAGAAGCAAGTTGATGTCGGAGCCACATACTATTCTCCACCCGACCCAAAGACCGGAGAAAATCTTGATGCGCGCGTTCGTGTCAAAAGTCAATATCCTGATATTGAGAAAACGGTAAAAATTATTGGCTATACGCAAGAAATACCCAATGACCCATGGGTGTTTAGACATGATATGCCGCAAGATATTCAAAAGAAGATATGCGATGCACTTATCAAATTTCAAGCAACGCCCAAAGGCAAAAAAGCTCTCTTTGAAACAAACTCTGCTGAAGGACTCTCCCCTGTTTCTGATAGTGATTATGATGTGCTTCGAGCAATGATTAGACGCTTTGGGGGCAATCTTGAAGCATTATTGCAAAAGAAAAAATGATTCGGTATAATGATTGCGGGACAAATTTTCAACTAAGAGGATATATTATTCGTTTTATTTAACGATTTTTGTATTCGATTTCTACAGAATAACTTCTTTCGTTGTTAACAATAAACACATGCGTTTTAATTTACTCTCAACCGATGTTGCGATTGATCTCGGTACGGCAAACACCCTTATCTGGATGAAGGGCAAAGGGATAGTCCTTAATGAACCATCCATCGTTGCCTTTGATCGAAACACAAAACACATTATTGCCATTGGGCATGAAGCACAAGAAATGCTCGGCAGAACCCACAAAGATATCAGCACAATACGCCCTTTGAAGGACGGTGTTATCGCCGATTTTGAGATTGCCGAAGGTATGTTGCGCGCTTTTATCCGTAAAGTATCTCTTTCATGGCAACCCGCTCGTCGTGTTGTTGTCTGCGTTCCCACAGGTATTACCGAAGTGGAAAAACGTGCTGTGCGCGACAGTTGCGAGCATGCCGGAGCTAAAGAGGTGTATCTCATCGCCGAACCTATGGCTGCTGCTATAGGGCTTGATTTACATGTGCATGAACCCGTTGGCAATATGATTGTTGATATTGGTGGTGGCACAACCGATGTGGCTGTCATCGCTCTCTCAGGTATTGTCAATCATGAATCGCTGCGCATAGCAGGAACAGAAATGACCTCCGCTATTGTCCAATATTTTAAACGTAATCACAATATTCTTATCGGTGAAAGAACTGCCGAAACTATCAAGTGCGAAGTTGGCTCTGCTTATCCTTTAGAAGAAGAAATTGAAATTGAAGTAAAAGGGCGAAATCTTCTTACAGGAATACCCGAACTTATCACTATCAGTTCTTCAGATATTCGTGAGGCATTGTCGGAATGTGTGACAACGATTGTCGAAGCAGTAAGAAATCTTTTAGAACGTACACCGCCCGAACTTTCAGCAGATATTTTTGATCGTGGCATCCTTTTATCCGGCGGTGGTGCTTTGCTCAAAGGTTTAGACAGACGATTGCAAGAAGAAACTTCATTACCTGTGCATATTGCTGAAGATCCCTTAACGGCTGTTGTAAGAGGAACGGGAAGGGTTCTTGAAAATCTCAGTGAATACCAAAATGTGTTAATTAAAAGTAAGCGCTATTAAGCAATGTAGATAATAGTGCAGTAATAAAATAAGCCCATATTTCTATGGGCTTATTTTATTTATTTCACAGAAATTTTTATCGAACAATCAATGGTAAAGTTGAGCGATTGCCGTGTTTGTCTTG
>JAFLBY010000047.1:4864-21014 GCA_017302855.1 Candidatus Kapaibacterium sp. | reverse complement strand
CAGCTCTACAATTGGCGGCGGTGCAAGAAACCTTATCACAACGGATGCAGATGCTTCAACCATCGGCGGCGGTATGAATAATACCGTGACGACAACTTCCCGTGCTTCGACAATTGGCGGTGGTCGTGCTAACACGGTAAGTGCAAGTTCAAACTATGGCGGCATAGGAAGCGGTTATACCAATACCATTCAAACCGATGCAGACTATAACTTTATCGGTGGCGGTAATACGAATACTGTCACAAGTTCCGACAGTTCTGTTATCGGTGGCGGTGCAAGAAACCTTATCACGACGGATGCTGATGCTTCGATTATCGGCGGCGGTATAGGTAATACCATTCAAACGACATCCTTAGCAGGTGTTGTTGGCGGTGGTCATGGCAATATCATGACTGATACAGATAGCTCAACCGTCGGTGGCGGTGCCGTTAACCGTATTCTTGATAATTCCGATGCATCAACGATAGGTGGTGGTACGAATAATACAGTAATGACCACATCACGCGCCTCGACCATTGGTGGCGGTCGTGCCAATGCAATATCCGTAAACGCTAACTATGGCGGTATCGCAAGTGGTTATAGCAATACGGTTCAAACGAATGCCAACTATAGCTTTATCGGTGGCGGTAATACAAATACCGTTACTAATACTGACAGCGCAACGATTGGCGGCGGTGCCATGAACCTTATCACGACGGAGGCAGATGCATCCACTATCGGTGGCGGTACTAATAATACAATCAATAATAATTCACGCTCATCAACCATCAGTGGTGGTCATACCAATACCATCGGCACTGGTGCTTTATCCGTAACTATCGGTGGTGGTAATACAAACGACATAGGTAATGATGCTAATTATGCAACTATCGGTGGCGGTCTTAATAATAATATCGCTGCTAATAGCACAAACTCCGCAATTCTTGGCGGTACATTAAATGACCTTGGTGCAACGACGGGTGTTACGAATGCTGTTATCGGTGGCGGTAATAATAATAATATTGCCGATGGCGGAAATAATTCTTCTATACTTGGTGGTAGAAGTAATGATATAGCCGCTGCAACGGATGCAACTGTCGGTGGCGGTAATGATAATAATATTGCTGCTAATAGCACAAACTCGGCGATTCTTGGCGGTACATTAAATGATATTAACGGTGCAACCGATGCAACTATCGGTGGCGGTAATAATAATAATATTGCTGCGGGTGCTAATTTCGGTGCTATCCTTGGCGGTGCTTCCAATAATATTAATCAAGGCACACATAATACCATCAGCGGCGGTAATACCAACAGTATCGGTACAGGTAATAATAATGCTATTATCGGTGGTACAAATAATATCGTCGGCGGTAATAATAGTGCGGTTCTTGGTGGTAGAAACAACTCTGCCAATGGCGATCAATCTTTTGTATGGGGCAGAAATTCAAGCGCAGGTAATAACTCCGTTGCTTTAGGCGATACAGCAACAGCTGCAGATAATGAATTTGAAGCAAAGTATCCGGGTGGATTTGTTTTCACAGGTGAAGGTACTGCTTCGGGTAATAATAATTTTATTGCAACATTCCATAATCGCAGCACATCATCAGTGACAGGAGCCGGAGCACAAACAACAAATAATGCTGCCAATGGTATAGCAATTAAAATTGATGCAACAACGACCAATATAAGTAATGACTTTGTTCGCTTTATAAATGGCGGAGGCACTACTGTCGGTCGTATCGAAGGTCAAACAGTTGCAAATCTGCCAAGTGACAGTGAGCACTTGAATTGGGTACGTACACTTGAGGGCGCAATTAAAACTGCTGAACTTAATGTTGGTTTCAAAACAGTAGATTTAGCTATTGCAGTCGCAGATCTCGGAATTGAAATTGCCGAAATTGCTACCAGTTCAGGTCAAGTAGCTGCCGATATTTCTTGTGCCGGTGCTACTCTGGGATTATGTTCAGGACCGGTAGCCGCAAGTACTGCTACTTTAGTATTAACAATTGCGAACACGATTAAGCTTGGTGTTAATGTTGCGAATCAAGCAATTCAACTAGGTTTTGCTGCTGATGGTCTTGTTGGTGCAAAACAAGCCAAATGTGATTATGATACAATGATGACTACTAATATTGGTGTAACCTATGAATCAGGTTCTGCCGATTATGCCGAATGGTTGCCAAAGGTGAATAAAAATGAAAAATTTGCAGTAGCAGATATCGTTGGGGTTAAAGGCGGAAAAATCAGCAAAGTAACAGATGATGCAGAGCAATTTATGGTCATTTCTCTTAAACCGATTGTGCTTGGTAATACACCCGAAAACGGTAAAGCAAAAGAATATGAAAAAGTAGCGTTTATGGGACAAGTTCCCGTGCGTGTTCTCGGTGCTGTGAATCTCGGCGATTATATCCTTCCAAGCGGTAATAATAATGGACTTGGCATTGCAGTATCTCCGGCAAATATGAAACCCCAAGATTATAAAAAAATTGTTGGTGTGGCATGGTCAGCCGGTACAAATCCCGATTTGAATACAATCAGAGTGGCGGTTGGATTGAACACTAATTCTCTTGCTTCTGTGATTGAACAACAAAATCAAGAGATACAGGCATTAAAACAAGCGATGGCAAAATCGGATGAACGCTTCGATCAAATGAATTCTGCACTTGCCATGTTAGTGCCGGGCTACAAACAAGTCATTAAATTACCGACACAGAATGTACCGACAAATAATCCTTCTGTGCCGCAGCCGGATTATTTAGATGCCGTTCTTGGTGGTGGACTTCCACAGCAGCAAGCGCTGATCAAACGCCCTGCATCCATTACTCCGGTAAGTGAGGGGCTTCCAAATTCAAGTAATAATGTAAATATCCCTTCTCATTTCTTTAGCGATGATGTGATTAAACAAGCATTTGCGCAAGCTGAAGAAATGGTGATAAAAAGTGGCGGTAATATAGACGAAGACCCATTCTTCGGTAAAATGAAACAAGATCCGGCATATCGTGAAATAGCTATGAAAAAAGTTCAAAATCATTTGAATAAAGCAGCTTTTGATCAGATAATCAATAATGCTAAAAATCCACCTACAAAACATTAATTATAATTATTTTATTTTATCACAAATTCACATAATGCTATGAAAATACAATATATATTTAGTCTTATTGTTGGTGTTGTTTTGTGCTGTTCATCGCAATTCGTTCATGCCGAGAACTTTGAATATAAAACAACACTCATAAAACAAGTTGTCAAAACAATTCCTGCAAAAACTATTGCAGGATGTAATGGTGGTGCAGATGTCACTATACCGGCTCAAGATTATACGGCAGTAGAAATTATGGCAACTCCGGCTGATTTTACCGTCGTATCGTTTCGTGTGTATAATTCGGATGATTTGTCCACCGTGAAGTATAGTTTTATGAATAGAACCCCGGCTCAGGTAAATTTCAACTCTACGTCCGGCGAAATTGCATTTACTATGACGGGTATTTCTCCAACTCGTAAAGAACTCACTGTCAGAGTATATCTCAATGACGGCAGCGGTCCGGTGTATGAAACACAAAAGTTTTTCACAAGTCAAGCAAAAACAGGTCCTCCTATTGGGGCAATTATGCCATTCTATGGTTCAGCGGCAGCAGCAGCAGCTTTAGAACTCGGTGGCTGGTATCTTTGTGATGGCAGAGCCATCAGTTCTATTCCGGACTCAGTAGTATATCCTTCTGAAAAAACTGATCTTATCGCAGTTGTAGGCAATAATTTACCCGATTTGCGCGGTTTATTCTTACGTGGTATAGACCCTGCCGGTGGTCCGAATCAATATGACCCTGATGCTGACAGAGCTGTGGGTAGTGTGCAAGCAAGCCAAATACAGGGACACACACATAATTATGATAGGGCAAATAGTACTACAGGTAGTTCAAGTGTTACAATAAACCGCGGTGGCGAAGTTGTTCAAAGTGGAACCGGTGCTGTTGTAGGTGATGATGGTTTTCTAACTGATGGTAGTCACTCTCATAGCATAAGCCATACCGTGACTGCGACGAGCAGTGGGGGCTCCGGCGGCAATGATACTCGCCCCGTCAATGCAGCGGTCAATTATCTGATTAAAGTACGTCATTGATGATGCTATAGTTCTCTCAATAAAAGCCGAGGTCATAAGACTTCGGCTTTTTTTATATGCAAACTGAAAATTTTACTCTTTCATATCATGAAAAGTCATAAAGTTTCAGTATGTTTGTAAAGCAAAAAAGTACTATAAAAATGTACATGATTTGCAATGCAGCAATTCCCCCGAGACAGAACAAATCATACACAATATAACAAAGAGGATGTGAGAGATGAGTATTTACAAAATCTCGCCCGATGATGTGAAACTTAAGCTGTTCAGTCAAAGTGCGGCATGTAGCAATCCGCCCAAACTTGCTTTGGATGAAGAACCGACAGAATTTAGTTTTACCGGGCATTGGATACCGAATGTGAAGGATTGTTATGCCGTGACAGCCATAGGTGACAGTATGGAAAATGCACTGATATTCGAAGGTGATATGCTCGTCATAGATTGTGGTAAAGAGCCGCAACCGCGTTCGATAATTGCTGCATGGCTTAATGGAGAAATTACTATTAAACGATTGATATTTGAGGGGATGAGAGTTCTACTTTACCCAGAGAATGACCGTTATTCCCCTATAGAAATCAAGGATCATGATGATTTTAGAATATTGGGTGTTGTAACCTCCATACATCGTAAAGCTGAGTAAAACATCACACACAGATAAGGATGAATACAAGCATGGTTTCAAAGAAACTGTGCTTTTGTTTTTTTGTTTAGACCATGTATCAAAAAGACATAACTTTAGTCTATTATGGGAATTTAGCTCATTACGAGCCGTCTTTTTCGTAATTTTGCAGTCTTTATAGTAAATTTCATCCAAAATAGTAAGAAAACAAATGAGTGTTTTGGTAAACAAATCATCGAAAGTTGTCGTACAAGGCATTACAGGTTCGGAAGGTACATTCCATTCTTCGCAAATGCTTCAGTATGGCACCAATGTCGTTGCCGGCGTTACACCGGGCAAAGCCGGTATGCAATATATGGGCAAAGGCGACGATCAATTTACGCGTCCTGTTCCTGTTTTTGATACAGTATCAAGTGCAGTAGCGGCAACAGGAGCAAATGTATCCATTATCTTCGTTCCTGCGGCAGTGGCAGCAGATGCAATCCTTGAAGCAATCGAGGCAAAAATTCCTCTTATTGTCTGCATAACCGAAGGTATTCCTGTCCGTGATATGGTGACAGTAAAAGCGGCTCTTGAGTCCTCACAATCACGTCTTATCGGACCTAATTGCCCCGGTGTTATCACTCCGGGTGAATGTAAATTGGGTATCATGCCGGGATTTATTCACAATCCGGGTACGATTGGTGTTGTGTCCCGTAGCGGAACATTAACATACGAAGCCGTAAAACAATTAACAGATGCGGGTCTTGGGCAATCCACCTGTATTGGTATCGGCGGCGATCCGATTATTGGAACCCGTTTTACCGATGCGCTTGCATTATTCAATGAAGATCCTGATACAGAAGCCGTTATTATGATTGGCGAAATTGGCGGTACGGCAGAAGAAGAAGCAGCGGAATATGTAAAAAACAATATGAAAAAACCTGTTGTCGGTTTTATTGCCGGTCGTACTGCACCTCCGGGACGTCGTATGGGACATGCAGGAGCTATTATCTCCGGTGGTAAAGGCACAGCCGATGAAAAAGTAAAAGCAATGCGCGCTGCCGGTATCCATGTTGTTGATTCGCCCGCTGATCTTGGAGCAACCGTTCTTAAAGCATTGGGCAAAGAACCAATCAAAGCAACAACCGAAGAAAAACCTAAAGCAACAGAGAGCAAACCTGTTGCAAAAAAGAAAAAGAAATAATTTCCACCAACAGATTTACAGAAAAAGGAATATCTCAATGACAGAACGTACATTAGCTATTATCAAACCCGATGCTGTTCGCAACAATGTATGCGGCGAAATCCTTGCAAAAATTACACAAGCGGGTTTTAAGGTACTTGGAACCAAAATGATGCGTATTTCTCCGGCACAAGCGGGTGAGTTTTATGCAGTCCATAAAGAGCGCCCATTTTATGGTGAACTCGTGAACTTCATGAGCAGTGGTGCTATTATGCCTATTGCGCTCGAGAAAGAGAATGCAGTTGCCGATTTCAGAACATTGATTGGTTCAACAGATCCGGCGGAAGCGGCTGAAGGAACTATTCGTAAAGCATTTGCTACATCCAAAGGAGAAAATGCAATACACGGATCGGATTCAGCAGAAAATGGTCGTAATGAAATAGCGTTTTTCTTTGCTGAAAGTGAGTTGGTTGCCAATCGTGCATAAAAAGCCAAGCAATCATTCATAACTTTATATGACCGTGCATTCTGCCAAATGGGGTATGCACGGTCTTTTTTTATTGTGAGAGAACAGTGCAACACTTTGAACAACTATCTACGGAAATAATCCATCCCAATCCGTATTGGCACTATTGCCATGATACTTATCGTCTTCCCGACGGAAGTGTGGGTGATTACTACTATGCACATACCCACGGTTCGGTTATTGTTATTCCATACTTCGAAAATGGAACTTTTTTGATGGTTGAACAGTACCGCTATTTGAATCGTCGCCATAGTCTTGAATTTCCCGGTGGGGGAGTTCGCCGAGGAAGCACTTCGGAGCAAGCCGCCGCCAATGAGTTGCAAGAGGAAGCCGGGTTACAATGTGATACATTGCACAAACTTGGCGAATTTAATCCTTGCAATGGCATCACGGATGAAATCTGTACGGTCTATATGGCTAAAGATCCCGTAACTGTGGAAAGTTCGCCTGACATTACAGAGCAAATTTCTAGTATTGTTCTCGATGCCGATACTTTGCTGCGCTATATCCGCGAGGGTAGAATCTGGGATGGAGCAAGTTTATCTGCTTGGACATTATGGAACTTGAGCTATAAGCGATGATGTATCATAGATTATGACACTGTTTCAATTCACTCATTATATGAAAGAGCATATATGAAAACGTATTTTGTGATAATGTTTTGTTTTTGTGGTTCAATACTGGCAAATGCACAAGAAACCGGCAAAATGCCGGCAGAAAATCCTAAAAAAGACAAAAAAAAATATACTGTTCGAGTGTCCTATCCGCAATATTTAGTAACAAGTTACGAATATGTGGAAAAAACAGAAACCGAGAGAATATTCCGCGACAGTTCCACAAAGAAATTTCGCAGAGAAGTGAAATGGTATGTGACCGAACGTATCTTAGATGACTCGAAGGGCGAAGTGACCATGAATGTGAATATTGACTCAATGGTCTATGATATGTATGAAGGCAACATACACTATCATTACAATTCACAGTCATTTAATGGGAATAAATTACGAAATAATGACCCGGATTGGACTATGGCATCGGCATTGCTCAATCGTTTATATAAATTAGTATTAAACACCAAGGGACTCATCAAATCAGCCGGAAAAGTGGATGGGCAAAATCTTGGAGATATTGGGCAATTAGAAGAATTTTTAGATCAGCAAAGCGTGAATATGTCAGAAAAGGACAGCGCGCTGATATTCTTATGGCGCAAAGCTATTCGCCCCGACCAATGCGATCATATAGGCAATTTGGCACGGGGAATTGTGCCGGGACGTATGACAGTTGAAGAAGATTCCGTATGGAAAGTTGGTACGACGGCACGCATCAATTGGGTGAACTTTATTGATTCGATGGATGTGCGATTGACCAAAGCATCGCGCACTCGTATGACGATTGAAGGAGTTACCCATTCGCTCACGCCTATTCGTGAGAATGATGTTATACTCTATGATGTGCCCGGTTTATGCTCAATTCTTGGCGGCAAAGGCAATGGTAAAACAACTTTGACATTAAATAATAAGGGACTTCTCAATGCAATGGAATCCGAAAAAAACGCAGAAATTCGCATTCGATATAATATTGAAGAGTTTACAGAAAAAATAAAACAAACAATTTCTTGTAATATGACTGGAAGAGACAAGTGGTAAAAAAATTAGTTTTCATGGTGTATGTTCTTGCTGCCTTGGCGGCAGGGTGCTCAGACGATAATAAACAGCCGCAACAAGACACACAATCAGCACCGGCAAATGTGACAACAGAAGATATAGAAAAAGCGCAGGAATTACCCGTTGCGGAACAAAAAATATCGGTT
This sequence comes from Candidatus Kapaibacterium sp., assembly GCA_017302855.1. Lineage (GTDB taxonomy): Bacteria > Bacteroidota > Ignavibacteria > Kapaibacteriales > UBA961 > UBA2353. The sequence goes on along the minus strand of JAFLBY010000047.1, from coordinate 12,798 downwards.
GTGAAATATGCTCCTGCAAAAGGTGATCGTTTTTCTTACAAAGTAGTGCAATATGAAGAAGTTCAGGAAGACTCCTTAAAAGTTATTCAAAAAATCGAGTCGTTCTATACGAAAAATATTGTTGCAATTCGTAGTGGTGGCAGCATAGAAATGACCGTGCGTATTGATTCACTTTTTGTGTCAAACACAATGCCTGATCCCACGCAATCAAATAAACCGATTGTCAAAACTTATAATTCTCGCAATAAAAAAGACAGGGAAAATCCTGATTTACGAGATTTTACTTCAATTTTGGACGAAGATATTCGCATTATTTTGGACAGTAAAGGACGCGTAGAAGAAATTGGCGGATTAACACCAATAGTCAATAAAATATTGGGCGATAAACGTGATTCGGTTTCACCGGACATAAAATCACGTATCACCACGGGATTAGAATCGCAAGTATTCCGTTTGACCATTGCAAGTGAGATAATCCCTTTTCCTGATTCACCCATTGACTCAACATTATCGTGGACTCGCCAAGAAGTTAATCCGCTTTCCGGTTTATTCCGTTCCACAAGCCGTTCGACTTACAAAATTGCATCCGTAAAAAAAGTAGGCGATAAGCGTGTCGGTATTATTAAAGCCCAGCTTTCCGCTGAAGTGTTGAAACCAAAAGAATCCAATGGTGTCGTGGAGATGAGTTTATCATCTTCGTCCATCGGTGGTGACGGAGAAATGATGATAGATTTAGACAAGGGTTATACTATTTCCAAAAAGACCCAAGTATTAAGTGATCTTAATGGTGCGGTGAAAGAAATAAAAACGAAGCAAGAAAGAAAAATCCATCAAAAAACATTGACCAAAATCAGTGTAGAACTCTTACCGTAAAGGACGGTCTTATGCCAATATTTAATACTTCAAAACTTGTAACTATTGAGCGTCACATTGCCGAAGAGCAGGCATTTTATGCGGGTGCGACGGGCGAATTTTCACGATTGATGCGTGATTTAACACTTGCGCTGCGAATTATTGCCCGTGATGTACGCCGTGCCGGTTTGAGCGATGTTCTGGGCATAACCGACTCCAAAAATGTGCATGGTGAGCAGGTAAAAAAATTAGATGAATATGCCAATGATGTGATTTTTCGCGCTATGGACCATGGCGGACATTTATGTGCTATGGCATCAGAAGAGTCCGAAGGAATTATTAAAATTCCGCAGGAATACAGAAAAGGAAAATATGTATTATTATTCGATCCTCTTGATGGTTCATCGAACATTGACGTGAATGCTCCCATCGGAACTATTTTCTCTGTTTATCGCCGTTTGGATTCCAATGCAGATACCGATGGAACGGAAGCCGATATGCTGCAACCGGGTTATAAACAGGTAGCCGCCGGATATTGTTGCTATGGCTCAAGCACTGTTCTTGTCTATACATCCGGCAATGGCGTGGATGTCTTTACTTTCGATCAAACTATTGGCGAATTTTTACTTACCTATGAAAAAATAAAAATTCCGAAACGAGGTAAGTATTACAGTATCAATGAAGGTAATTATCACAAATGGAACACGCGCTTGCAGCAATATGTGAATTATCTGAAAACACCTTCGGACGATAAGCAAAGACCATATTCTCTGCGCTATATAGGCACAGCTATTGCAGACGTACATCGCACATTACACTATGGCGGGATTTTTATGTATCCGGCAGATAAATCAGCACCGGTAGGTAAATTACGACTTATGTATGAAGTAAATCCATTAGCAATGATTATTGAGCAAGCAGGTGGCAGAGCAACCGACGGTTTCGGGCGGGTTTTACAACAACAACCCATAGAAATTCACCAAAGAGTGCCGGTATTTATGGGTAGCGAGGACGATGTGCTTGAAGCCGAAGCATTTATGCAAAACCGACATTCTTCACAACAACAATAATTTTTTATGTGAGAATCACTATGAAATATTCCCGATTATTTTCCGCTTTGATTTTTTGTGCTTCCATAGCATGCACAACCCTATCTGTTCACGCGCAGGTATGGACTGCCCTTACCCCATTGCCTAATCAATCTGTCAATACGATTATTGAATTTGAAAATGCTTTATACGCAGGCACTGGACAAGGATTGTACCGATCCTTTGACAAAGGGCAATCATGGGATAATATTGGTGATTTTAATAATAGAACAATTGTGAATCTGTCGGTGTCGAATTCTGAATTATTTGTGTGTCCTGTCAGCGCCGGTATATGGTCTTTTTCTCAAAATGAATGGAAAGATATAAGCAGTAATTTGCCACAACAAACGACAGTGTATTCTGTGCTAAGAAAGGGTACATCACTGTTTGCAGCAACTAATTTTAACGGTGTTTATCGTTCCGATAATAATGGTGCGACATGGGATATTGTCGGGTTGCCGAATTTGGATGTTCGTTCACTTATTGTGTCGGGCAATACATTATTGGCAGGTGCATTAGATTTTCAAGCAGACAGAGGTGCGATTTTTCGCTCAATAGATAATGGTAATACATGGCAGCGCTCCGATACAGGTTTAACCAGCACTTTTTCTAAAATTCTCGTTTTAGGAGAAAAAGAATTATTTGTGGGTACGCTTGGCGGTGGAGTATTTATATCCCAAGATAGCGCACGTACTTGGCAACCGCGTTCAGCCGGGCTTACTAATTTGGGAGTAAATGCACTTACATGGAATAAAGGTATTTTAATAGCAGGCACCGATGCCGGCGGAGCATTCATTTCTCGGGATTCCGGAAATACATGGCGCGCTGCAAATTCTATGCTTATTCCCAAAAAAATCAATGATCTCATAAATATGAATGATATTCCATATTGCGCCACTAATCTTGGCGTATGGTCTTGTGATTTGTCTGCAAATAGTATTGATGATGACGTGAGTTATTCTTCGTCTGATTGGCTGGCAACGCCGCAGCCCGCAATGACCGTAGTGAATATTCGCTCATTGAATAATACCTCGATAATCAATGTTGTTATGACAGATATTATGGGAGCAAAAGTGATGACGGAACCCATCATAACGGATAATAATATTTCATATCAGATTGCAGAGTTGTCTTCGGGTATTTATTTTGTACAAATGCGACTTGCATCAGGAAAAACTGACATAATCCCCATAATTAAGCAATAAAAAATGTTGAATGTAATTTGCAGATACAGTATTGTCATTTATTGTGTAATATTTAGTATCGGTTGTAATCATCAGGATACCAATCCGCCATACACACAGAAAAACGATGATACAACCAAGCCACAGACAGCACCTCAAATATTTACACCCCAAATTGTGGCTGAATATCCTCATGACAGTTTAACTTATACGCAGGGATTATTTTTTCATGGCGGCTCACTCTATGAAAGTTCCGGGCTGTACGGGCAATCTTTTTTTGGACAAATAGATACTAATTCATGGAAATATTCTCGGCGTTTCCCGATTGAAGCGCAGTATTTTGCCGAGGGAAGCATTATACTTGATAATAAATTATATGTGCTTACCTATCAAGAACGCACCTGTTTTGTTTATGATCCGCTCACATTTAAAGCAATATCTGCTTTCGGCTATGATGGTGAAGGATGGGGACTGACAACCGACGGCAAGCACCTTATTATGAGTAATGGTTCAAATATAATTCAATTTCGCAATCCCGAAAATTTTGCCGTTATTTCAACTATTGCAATTCATGACGGACAAAAATCAATTGACCGCATTAATGAACTTGAATGGATAGAAGGCGATATTTGGGCAAATATTTATCAAAGTGATATGATAGCAATTATTGATGCAAAATCAGGGGCAGTAAAAAGCTGGGTGGATTGCAGCGAATTGCGAAAAAAAACCAAAGGAAAATCTCAAGCAGAAGTACTCAATGGTATTGCATATCATCCCACAACAAAAAATGTGTATCTTACCGGCAAATATTGGGGAACTGTATTCGCGATCCAATTACCGCAAATGTAATATGTGCCGATGTTAAACCATAGGTGAATTGATGTTGTCATCTTCCCTGTTGCAATAAATACACAATCTTTATTCCGTATTTTCAATCAAAAGATATACGGAACGTCACTCATTTCTCATTATCAATAACAGTTAATATTATATGTTGAAAATATCTTTATGGCTATGGTGTATTGTACTCTTTTCATCAATGAATCTCTTTGCCCAAGGGGGAGGTGGCAGACCACCCGGAACTAATGATGGGATGCCCGGCGGCGGCAGGCATGGCGGCGGTAATATACCCGGCATGGGGCAAGAAACAACCGCAGACAAATTAAACCAAAAACCCAAAATAGGCAGAGCCACAGGGGAAGTAGTTGATGCTAATACTGGTGAACCATTAGCGTATGCCGTAGTAAGTATTATTAATCCATCCGACACCACAATTGTTACCGGTGCTGTCACAAATAAAGATGGAAAATTTTCTGTTAAAAATATACCCATTGGAAAATATATTATTCGTGTCAAATTTATCGGCTATAGATCAGCGAAAAATGATTCATTGTTCATTACACCACGTAATCCGGTGAAAGATTTCGGTACAATTCGATTAAAGCCCCAAGACATTGCCACAAATGAAGTTGAAGTTACTGCAAAGCGTGAAACAATAACAAGTTCAATTGATAAAAAAGTATTTGAAGTTGATGAAACCGTTGCATCAATTGGTGGTTCTGCAACCGATATATTGCAACAAGTGCCTTCGGTGAGTGTGGATATGAATAATAGTATCCAATTACGAGGAAGTGGTGGGGTAACAGTGTTAATTGACGGGCGACCTTCATCATTAACCGGTGCTAACAGAGATGCCGTGCTCGATAATATTCCCGCGAATGCTATTGAGCGTATTGAAGTTATAACGAACCCCTCTGCCAAATATGATGCGGAAGGAATGAGTGGAATTATTAATATTGTTCTAAAAAAAGGTGGAATGGTTGGATTTAATACAACGATGACGGGTTCGCTCGGAACAAGAGATAAATATAATGGTTCGATTAACAGCAATTGGCGAAGTAATAATGTGAATGTTTTTGGCTCTTACAATTTTCGCTATGACGATGTGTTTAATAATGGTTCACTTGATCGTACATCCGAAATTGGTCTGAATACAATAACTCTTAATCAGAGAAATGACGGAGGAAATATTTCGCGGTCGCATACAGTTAATACGGGTATTGATTATTATATGACCGAAGAACAAACATTATCGCTTTCATTAACAGCTAATGTGCCCAATGGTATTCGCGATGAAATGATAGTATATGAAAACAGACAAACAGCACCGGGGACATTGCCGCAATTTTCGCGGGGAAGTATTAACTTTAATGAAGGACAGGGCTATGATGCTGCTCTTAATTATAAATATACTTTTGCACCACGACATGAACTGACAGCTTCTGCAAGTATTTCGAGCAATGAAAATACAAATAATCAGGATTTTATACAAGATTTTGCAATGCCCGATTCATTGTTGTTGCAAAGACAAAATAGATCTGTAAATAACAGTACGGTGATATTGCAAGCGGATTACAACAAAGCGTATGATAATGGGGCTTCGCTTGAGGGTGGTTATAAGTCCACTATTCGTCGTTTGGATAATAATTTTATCTTTGAAGATTTTTTTAATAATACTTGGGTCAATAATCCCGGTATAACAAATAATTTTATTTTTGATGAGCAGGTTCATGCCTTATATGCGACGTATCAGGGAATATATGGCGATTTTGGCTATAAACTCGGCATGAGAGCAGAGCAAACATTAACAAATTCATTGCAAAAGGTTAATAATGAAGGATATGAAAATAACTATTTTAATGTATTCCCAAGTGCATTTATCACCTATAGACCAACATTGTCACAACAATGGCAAATATCATTCAGCAGAAGAATAAACCGTCCTGATTATGAGTCATTAAATCCATTTCGCGATATTAGCGATATTGTAACAATACGAACGGGAAACCCATTCCTTCAGCCCGAATTTACGAATGCTTATGAAGCAAGTTTTGCTAATGATTATGAGTGGCTGTATATTACGACGAGCGTCTATTATCGCATTACCGATAATATGCAAAATCGCCTTATTACTACCGATTCACTTAATCGTTCATTGGTAACTTTTGCGAATTTTAATCATAGAACAAATATTGGTCTTGAAGTAGTCTCACGGTTTCAATTTATATCATGGTGGGATGCCACCGCAACATTAAATGTTTTCAATACCTCCGTTGATGGCAATGTCAATAATACGGCATTTTCAAATCAGAATAATTCATGGTCATTGCAAGTTATGAGTAATATTAACCTTGAAGATATTTGTAAAATTCAAGTCAGCGGCAATTATGTTGCACCTGTCGCAACACCCCAAGGTCAGTTTTTTGGTTTTTCAGGGTTAAATATTGGAGCAAGAAAGGATTTATTCGATGGGAAATTGTCCATAGCTCTTAATGTTTCCGACATATTCGATACACGAAGATTTCAAATGAATTTGAACAGTCTTAACTTTACCCAAGACTTTATACGTAAAAGAGAAACACGTATTGGTACACTTTCCTTTACATGGAAATTCGGAACATTCTTTGGCGATGAAGGACAGCAACAACGCCGCCGTGCCCGCGATTTTAATTCCGGTGAAAGATTTGACAGCTTTTAATTAAGTTATCTATGTGAGTGCTATACTTATTGATTGTAAAAGAATTATCACATAATGCTAAAGTTTGCACTATGCCTATCGCCATATATCAAAAAAAAGCCGAATTAAACTTCGGCTTTTTTTCTTAAAAATCATCATCAGAAAAATCATCATCTTCAAATTGTTGCAAATCGTCAAGAGCTTCTTGGACAGTATCATAATAATCAAAAAGTCCTGCAATTTGCGATAATGATAAAAGTCGCATTATTTGCTCACCGACACCGACAAGAATGACGGGTGCGCCATGCTCTTTCAATTGGCGATGCGCAAGTAAGAATGCACCAAGTCCTGCGCTGTCACAATATTCAACGGATGTCATGTCAATTATAAATGCTCCAACAGTTGGCTGACATAATATTAAAAACTCCGCTTTAATATCACCTGCTTTTGCGCTGTCTAAACGATTTTCTTTTAATGTGAAGATGACAATATCATCATCTTGCTCTACTGAGAATTTCATGGTAATTCCTTATGGTAAATAAAATAGTATTATCGAATAATGGTGCCTATTCTCGCCCAACGAATATTTTGTAATTTATATCCGATGGATCCTTCATTGTCATATTGATCACGATTTTTCCATGACCAATACACAATCATCGGTGTGCCTATAACATTTTCTTCGGGAATAAATCCCCAGTAACGACTGTCTAAACTATTGTAGCGATTATCACCCATACCAAACACATAATCACGCTGCACAGTATATGATGAAGCAGGGGAGCCGTCAATAAGAATTGATGAATTACTATAGCCGACATTATGTCCTTCACGACGAATAAATGTTTCCCATTCGCGATAATTCTCCGGTGTTAATGGTATGACATCGCCTTGTTTGGGAACACGTATCGGTCCATAATTACTGCGAGTAAATCCGCGACCCGGTGGAAATGTCCTCGTTTTATCATAATCTTCCGGAATATTTTGTGAATTATCGAATTGCGCATGTTCAGGTAAGGAAAGATATGAACCATTCACAAATATAGAATCATTTTTAATGTGGAGTTTGTCGCCGGCAACTGCTACGCAACGTTTCAAATAATATTCAAAATTTTGTGATTGTACATCATCTCTGTTACCCGGAAAAATAAATACAATCACATCACCTTGTTCCGGTTTCCGCCATCCGGGTAAAGATAAATAAGGTACGGGCTGATTGATAAATGGAATAATTTGCGGTGTTGAGGGGCGGAAAATAAAACGATTGACAAACACAAAATCACCTGCCATAAC
>JAFLBY010000047.1:0-4854 GCA_017302855.1 Candidatus Kapaibacterium sp. | reverse complement strand
GTACAACAAATGAAGCAATTAAAATACCATTGACTATCATCACAACCACAATGGCATTAACAAGTGTTTTAATCCATGAAACAACATGTTCTCCGAGGGTTTCCGGTTGTTTCTGTTCTTTTTTCTTAAAGAGAGTTTTCGCTTTTTCGAGTAATGACATAGTAATACTTTCTGTTTATCAATCAATACTTAAGACGGCAAGGAATGCTTCTTGTGGGATTTCCACTCTGCCGACCTGTTTCATACGTTTTTTACCTTCTTTTTGTTTCTCCAATAATTTCCGTTTACGGGAAATATCACCGCCATAACATTTGGCAAGAACATTTTTACGCATAGCGGAAATAGTATCGCGAGCAACAATTTTCTGACCTATGGCAGCTTGTATTGCCACTTCGAACATTTGTCTTGGAATAAGCTCTTTGAGTTTGGAGCATAATTTTTTACCCCAATCATGGGCTTTCTGGCGATGGACAATGCTCGAAAGCGCATCCACCGGATCGCCATTGAGAAGAATATCAAGTTTTACCAATTCACTTGAGCGATAATCACTCATTTCATAGTCTAATGAGGCATAGCCGCGAGAAAGTGATTTTAATTTATCATAAAAATCAAACACTACTTCGGCAAGAGGTAATTCGAAACTTAAATCCAAACGTGTGGGGGTCAGATACGTTTGTCCGAGCAATGTGCCTCTTCTGTCCATACATAATTTAATCACAGCTCCCACATATTCTGCGGGTGTGATAATTTGAGCTTTAATAAATGGTTCTCGTGTTTCTTCTATTTTTGTCGGTGCTGGCATTTGTGCCGGATTTTCTACCCAAATTTCTTCGCCATTGGTTAAAAGTAAATTATAGCGCACATTGGGTACGGTGGTCACAATCACCTGATTAAATTCCCGCTCAAGCCGTTCTTGGACAATTTCCATGTGGAGCAAACCAAGAAATCCGCAACGGAAACCAAAGCCCAAAGCTGTGGATGATTCCGGTTCATAGGTAATGGCAGAATCATTGATGGCAAGTTTGCCGAGAGCTTCGCGTAATTCTTCAAAACCATCGCTGTCGGCTGGGTAAATACCACTGAATACCATTGGTTTTACTTCTTTAAAGCCCGAAATAGGTTCGTCGCAGCGATTATTGGCTAAAGTGACGGTATCGCCCACCTTCGTGTCCTGTACTTTGCGAATGGCGGCGGTCAGATAACCCACATTGCCTGCGGATAATTCCCCCGTACGCTCACGCTTCATGTACAGCACGCCCACTTCTTCCACATCATATTGCTGATTCGTTGCCATGAGCAATATTCTGTCTTTTTCCCGCAATGTGCCTTCAAATACGCGCATATAGACAATCACACCACGATAGGAATCAAAAATAGAATCATAAATCAATGCTTTCAAAGGAGCATTCGGATTGCCTTTCGGGGGAGGGATACGTGCCACAATAGCTTCAAGGATATCTTCGATGCCGATGCCTTGTTTTGCCGAAGCAAGCAACATTTCCTCTTCACTGCATCCCAACAAATCGGAAACTTCTTGTTTTACGCCATCAATGGTTGTTACGGCGCTGGGCAAATCAATTTTATTGATCACAGGGATAATTTCCAAACCTCCATCCACAGCCAAGAATAAATTGCTGATGGTTTGCGCTTCAACGCCTTGAGTGGCATCCACCACAAGCAATGCGCCCTCACAAGCCGCAAGTGAGCGTGACACCTCATAAGAAAAATCCACATGCCCGGGAGTGTCTATCAGGTTAAGAATATAGGTTTCGCCATCTTTGGCTTTATATTCCATTTGAATTGCATGTAATTTGATGGTGATGCCGCGTTCTTGCTCCAAAGGATTGTCATCAAGGATTTGATTGGTGACCATTTCGCGTTTGGAAACACGCCCAGTGAACTCGAGCAAACGGTCTGCAAGTGTGGATTTTCCGTGGTCTATGTGTGCAATAATACAGAAGTTACGAAAATTTTTCATGCAAGGATGTAATGATAAAATAATACGATAGTGGATGCAAAATTACGGTTTGATGGTCGAGTATTCATGTTTAGCTGATAAATAAATCGGGAAAATGACATTTACTCCCCCGTCGCGTCGCCATATTTGCTGCTATTTTGCACATTTTTCAGAGCAGCAAGATCATGCGCCAAGTCCACCAGATTGCGGATAGTGCCGCGTGTCATGCCCAAATAAATTGTCGTAAAACGCTCTTGTTCTATGGCAGGTAACATCTGGCTAAAGCGGAGCAAACCGCTGCGTAAGCTGTTCAGATTGGTCATAAATTCTTGCTCAAGTCGCTGATAGCCCTCATCATTGGCAGACATACGTCGCACAATGGCATAACATGACCAAGTGTTTTTTCCATGAAGTGTCAAATCATGGATTTCTTCGATGAGAGAATTAGCCGCTGCTATTTCAAGGATAGTGGCTAAATCATTACGCTTTCGTAATTCGCCCTGCGACGATGCAAGTAATTCGAGTGCGGCTTCCGTATCTTCTGATATTTTCATGCGTTCCGTTAATTATTCTTCAAATATACAAGGAAATCTAATGTTGTGCCGAATGAATGAAACAATCACTCTGCTTCACGAATGATAGTCACAAATAATGATTCACCAATGGATGGTGCTCGCTCTATAGGCACTTTCACATAACCGCCTTTTAACCATAACTGTATCTGATCGCTATAATGTGCAGATAATGGTTCGCCGGAAATGCCGCCGGGTAACACTGTATAGACCACAGAATCTTCCATATCGGCAATGAAACGCATACTTGCTCCCAGAACTTGTTTGAAGGGGTCAAAAACACGCCATTCGCCATTATTTAATGTTGTGGATGAGCCACCGGTTTCAAATGGACCATGCGTGACTATTTTATCCAACAAAGGATTGCTGCTGAAAATATGCAGTAACGATACTTTATGCAAAGAGCCGTACTCTGCCGAAAAAACCGAACCGTCAGATGCCACACTTTTTGCACGACGTACAGCGCGAACAAAACTTTGAAAGACAATTTCATCACGATCTTCTTTATGTGCCGTTTTTTTATCATCAAACCATGGTGATTTTTTATCTTGTAATAATTCAGCAATTTTTCGCACAGGCACATTAGCCACAAATGAATACTGGCGAAATAGTCGCTCTCCCATATCATCGGCAAAAGTGCTGCGTATCAATTCATCTTGAAATAAAGAAAACACCGTAGGTTGCCATCTGCCTGCGCCCATCAAGCCGTCCCACCGTTGCAAAAGTGTAAGCACAGAGTCGGCATCTTTAGTCAAATATTTTCTTTTGCTTTGTAAAATAGGTACTATATCCTTCATCATTTTTTTTGCATACGGTGATATAACATCTTGCTGCAAAAACTGTGCATCACGCACATCATAATCATCAAATTGCGATAATGCCTGATGAAGCCGTTCCGCACGTGAAGGCGGCTCCCACCAATTTGTTATAAACACATCATCATTATCGCTCACTTTATTATTCGTTACTGCAATAAATCGTCGCGGCGGATTATATGCTGTTGGTACTATGCCTGTTGCCCATATTCCTTGCCAATCCGTGCCCGGATTCCATCCCATTGCCGGCACAAAAGGCAAAGCATTGCCGCGTTTGGGTAACATTCCGGCAGGAACAATACCGTGATTACCCGAATGGTCGGCATACACAAAATTCAATGCAGGAGCACCCCATCCTTGTAATGCTGTCGTAAAATCACGCCATGATTTTGCTCGATGCACTTTTGCCAATGCACTTATATTGTCTGTGGCAAATGTGGCAGTCCATCGGAATGTCAAAACACGATTATTCACAAAATAATGTTCTTTTTTGCTGTCACCAATCAATAAAAGTTGTTCGGTATTGGAAAATAAATGTGCATCGGAAATAACAGCCGAGCGTGTGGTAAATCGTATGTCATAAATAAGCGGCTCATCATCACGCACAAATATAGTATCACGGCGATACAGGAATTTTTTTCGTGCTCCCTTATCATCGAAATAATAATTATTATTTGTTGAATCAACTTTTTCGACAAAATAATCAAAATCATCCGCCATCATATTCGTAATGCCCCATGCAATTTTATCATTGCGTCCTACAATACACACAGGCACACCTGCCAAGGTCATTCCTACGATATTCATTGTTGGAGTGGTCAAATGTACGGGATACCATCGAGCCGGTAATGATAAAGTCAAATGCGGATCATTCGCCAAAATAGTTCCCGATTTCGGTTGTCCATTTTTTTTCATAGTCCAGCAATTGCTGCCATTGCCACTGCCGCGAATGCCCAAATAGGAGCGCGCTGTGTCGGCAATTGTTCCCATTGCAGCCATTAAACTCTGTGTCTCTTTGTTCTGAGGATACGATGCATGAGCAATGGTATCTTTATGGGGTGATGATTGTGTCGGAGCATAAACCGACGGTATAATGACCGGACCCGTTGATGGATATGCGGGCAATAAGTCCTTAGCACGCTCGGTTCCCATCAGAGCCGCAATCTCGCCGAAGGCAATATCAGCCCATATACTCATACTCAATTCCAAAGACATCATCTTGCCTATAATAAGGCAATCCGTAGGTTCCCATGGGGCTGGCTTATAGTCCAATGCACCGAATTCGAATGGCAAAGCACCATTGCTTTCTTCAAGAAAATAGTTAATGCCTTTGCTATATGCTTCCATAATAGTGCGCGCTTGTTTGCCCGCCACTTTCCACTCTTGTTTAGCAAGAGTTTGCATATCGAATGAACGCATGAATTTATCGGTAGCAAGTGCTTTTTTACCAAGTATTTGTGCTAATTGACCTTTGCCCGCCCTTCGTGCTATGTCCATTTGCCATAAGCGG
>JAFLBY010000046.1 GCA_017302855.1 Candidatus Kapaibacterium sp. | reverse complement strand
TTTTAGGAGCAAATTCCGCATCATTTATTGCTTCATTGAATGTATATTGCAGATTAAGTTTAATAGTAAATCCGGGCGATTCCGTTTCAATGGATTTTGGCATCATAATCCCGTCAATCATTTGATAATCAGCATTTTTAACGGTTGCCGTAATTTGACCCATACCCGGCACTTCTTGAATAATTTCTATTTTATTCACAAGCATTGTTTTCTCATCAAAAAATATTTTTTCGGGATTTGGGGCATTTTTAGCTTTTGCTTCTACAATAATATTACCTTCTTTTTTTCCTAATACTTTCAGAGTATATCCCAATTCTTTAAGCATAGCCGTTTTGAATAATGCGGCATCGGCTGATTCTTCGGCAAATTTATCGGCAGGCATTTCTTCAGGACCTTGTCCCGGATTTGCTATCCATCCTTTTGCGCCATCCATCCACATTTCTTGTTTCATTCTGCCTAAATCGAGCAATGAATAGCGTTTATTGGGAGCTTTTTTCTTTTCGGTAAATGAACCTTGCATACTTTGCATTGAAGTGCCGCCACCCATAGAAATATTGGCAGTTCCTTTGGCAACAATACTTGTGACGCTTGCTAATTTATCGCCGCCCAGAGCTTTTTTATGTTGAGTAAGTATTTCATCTGCGGTTATAGACACAGCGGAAATTTTATTTTTGGCAGCTTCTGCCGATTGTAAATCTAAGTCATATTCATAGACTTTACCGAAGCGTTGCAATTTAGGAAGTACTTCTTTGCTGCCGACAATAACGAGAGATGTTTGTTCGGGTAAAAGATATTTTTTTGCCGCATTTTGTAATTGCGACGGCGTTAAAGCCATCAGACGTTGCGGCGTTTTTTTCACTTCATCAATGGATGTTTCCGTATAATCTGCATATAGCAATTGACTGGCAATGGTTTCCGCATTTTCATAGGAAAGCAAGTACTGTCCGACGATAAATCGTTTCATATTGGTTAATTCTTCATCCGGTACAGATTCGGAGGAAAGACGTTTAAGTTCTCGCAAGGTCACATCAAGAGCAGAATCTGTTACCGAATTACGCACATCGGCAACACAAGAAAAGCGATTCATGTGTTTTGCGCTGCTCATAAATGCACCGGGCGTATAAGTATAGGAATGCGTTTCACGCAATGTCTTGAATAATCTGCCACCAAAACTGCCACCGAGCATACTTGAGTTCATGCGTAATGCTTCAAAATCTTGATGTTTTGCCGGCACGGTCGGGTTCACCGTCATAATCGTTGATTGCACTGCGCCCGGTCGCTCGATAAAATATATGCCTTGTGCCATTGGTGCCGGTGGCGGCACATCCACTGCCGCAGATTTGCCCGGTTTCCATCCCGCAAAAGCTTTTTCGATCATCGGCAGAATTTCCGAAGGCTTCACATCACCCACTATAGCTAAGATAGCAGAGCCGGGTTTGAAATAATTGCTGTGATACTGCTTGACATCATTGATGCTTAGTGCTTTCAATGACTCTTCCGATCGCTCGCGGGCATAGATATGATTGTAACCGTATGCTACCTTGCGCGACATTGCCGCTGCCACACTGTTAGAATTGGATTTTTCGCTTTTGATACTTGCCATAATCTGCGGAATGGCTTTATCGAATTCATCTTGGGGGAATGCAGGGTTAAGCACAACATCCGTAAAGACATCCAACATAAGAGGCAAATGTTTTTTCAGTGCATCGCCTTTCACCGAAAAATATCCAACAGATGAGGAAGCAGAAACACTTGCAGCCACGCCATCCAATTTTTGAGCTATATCAAAGGCACTGCGAGTTTTTGTTCCCTTCGTCAATAAATCTGCTACCAATTGTCCCACACCCGGCTTATTGCCATCGGCAAGATTCCCACCGGAGATTTGCAATTCCATATTTACTGTGGGTTGTTCGTGATCTTCGACTATATAGACTTTAAGCCCGTTTTTTAACACTTTTTGTGTGTAAGCAGGAAAGGAAAATTCCTTCACAGGCAGAGGATCGGGTTTTTTGTGAATATCTATGGGCTGTGCAATCACAGACCCCGTTGCAATTGCAAAAGCAGCAATGGATAGACCTAATTTTTTCATACGTATAAAAATTCGTTGATAAATACATTTGTGGTGTGCGCTTACGATTGCCTAACAATTATGTTACGCTCTCAAATGCGGCACTAAAGAACTGCAAAATTAGGCAAATTACTAAACGCTAAGGCAGTAAGTCGAACTATTTATCAAAAAATTAACGCTTTTGCACTAATTGCCCATGACGAAATTCCCTCAGCCAACGACAAAGACACAGTTCCCGGATTCGACATATCAATGCTTCGCAAAACGATGCGCCATCAACAATAATACAATGCCAACAACACAATGCAAGCTATTCAGCGCTACAATCTGCGAGAAGCGTATTCCGTTAATCATCAATGGATTACCGAAAGAAAGCAATAATACTCCGGTGGCAATTATTGTGAACAATCGCCAAGGATTTCGCACAAGATTACCCAAAAGAGCTAAGAAGGCGGCACCAATAAGAGAGGGCAAAAAAGAACTTATCATCACAGCCGGATAACCAATTGCTTCGCCACCGGGACCCAATAATGCATTCAGCTTCAATCCCATCGTATTATATAGACCAAAAAGCGAAGCATTTATAAATGCCGAGATGATACCTGCCACAGGTGCAATCCACAGCAAAGCTTTTATATTCACAGTTTTCATGTATTGTGTTCCTTATATATGACAGTGTTATACATTCATCGGTACTTCCATAAGCAATATCTCGGTGCCGGAAGCAAGTGGCTCAATCGTAATGCTATCAATATCCCATATCCCGAAACCATCACGTTTGCCGAGCGTTTGCCCTGCAATACGTGCTTCACCCTGAAGAAGAAACGCATACACACCATTGCCCTTTTTTTTGAGCTGATATTGTGTGTCTTTTCCCTCATCAAATGTGCCGAGATGGAACCATGCATCTTGATGAATCCAGACCCCTGCATCATCAGAACTCGGCGATAGAATTTGCTGTAATGCATTGTGGCGGTCACTCTCTTGCAAAGTAATTTGATCATAGCGGGGCGCAACATTACGTTTATTTGGCACAACCCATATTTGCAAAAATTGTACTTCCTTATCTTTATTGCGATTGTATTCGCTGTGCGTGATGCCGGTACCGGCACTCATCACTTGAATATCCCCTTTTTTGATAACAGCAACATTGCCCATACTGTCTTTATGCTCAAGGTCGCCTTTGAGAGGAATGCTGATGATTTCCATATTATTATGTGGATGAGTGCCGAAGCCCATACCTGCTTCAACCTTGTCATCATTAAGAACACGAAGTGCACCAAATTGCATACGTTCTGGATTATAGTATCCCGCAAAACTGAAAGTATGATGGGATTGCAGCCAACCATGATCTGCATGACCGCGAGTGTTGGCTTTGTGTAATACTGTGTTTGCCATAGTTGTTGTTGATGATTGTGGAGGTAAATGGTTAAATCCGATAATCTCTTGCGCCGTTTCTTGCGATTGAGTCGGTAATGCCGGAGCTAAAGCAATCAGCCCCAAACCTTGCAATCCTTTACGAATAAAGTCTTTTCTTTTCATAAAAAACCTCTGAAGTGTATTGTGCTGTCTGCACGTCAATACTATGCCAAAAATTCATAGCATTGACTCATGCATATATGTTTCATTGTAAAGAATAAACGGAAGGAATATCAATTTGAGAGGATAAACAAATTCATGGTCGAAGCAGTAAGGTGTTAAGGAAGGAACAACAAATCGTAACTTCAAATCTACAAATGAATTACAGGAATACGGCATCTCGTCTTGATGTCTGATGACCGGAAATACTACATATTCCAAAATCACTTAATTCCGGACATAATACACGTTTGGTACATTAGGGTTTAAGATGTATCTTTGCATAAATGTGAAACAATTTTTATGTGAGGTATTTATATGATACGTTTTCTGATAGCAATATTGCTGAGTGTGAGTATTGCTTTTTTGGGTTCATGCTCTAAAGACGAAGACAATCCGACAGGTGGGGGGACAAGTTCGAAAGGCTCTTTGTCGGCTACAATTGATGGTATTGATTGGACTGCTGATTTGACCATACAAGGCACATATAACAATAAGACTCTTGCTTTTGCAGGTTCCGGCAAGGATAGTAAACAAATTAATATTACTATGTCCAATATTGATAAAGCCGGAGTATATACCTTAGGCAGTATCAGCTCCGGTTCATTAGGCAGTGCTATCCTAACTTTAGCTCCCAATGCTGATGCCGTGTATTCAACATTCCCCGGGTTAAGCACAGGAACTCTAACCATTGAAAAATTAACTTCCACAGAAGCTGAAGGTACATTTAGCTTTACCGGTCGAAATACGAAGGGTGTTACGAAAAATGTAACAAACGGTACATTCAAAGTTAGTTATTAATAAGCAGCCGAGTGCAGTGAGCAACATCATTCACTGCACTTTTTTATGCTAAATCATGAAAAAACACACCTGTTTCTGTAATAATTATATCCATAGCAATATCATGCACATCAGAAGGAATTATTTCATAGTATTGACAGGAGAAAGCAAGACCGATTTTTTTTCCTTTCGTCGCTGATAAAAATTTATCATAAAACCCTTTTCCATACCCTAATCTCATACATTGAGAATCATAGCCAAGCATGGGGATAATAATACAATCATTTTCTTCAAGCCGCATTTCATGCACTGTCAACGAAGGCGCAATCGGCGTTGGGATGCCAAATCTATCTTTTTTCCATTGAGTTTGATAATTGATTTCTGCATGCAATAATATATCCTCATTTACCACCGGTACATATATTATTTTTTTACGACTCAATAATTCATTTATGAAAACCGAAGTAGTAACTTCCGCACCAAAAGACTTATAACAATGCACACACTTTGCATTTGCAATATCATCCAAAGACAAAAGCGTGTTCGTAATATGCGAAGAATAGCGTTCTCTTTCAGAATACGATAATTGGTTTCTTTTTTCGGACAATAGTTTACGAATTTCTCCTTTATCATAATTATGAATTATTCGGGATTTCATTTTTTACCTTTTGATTTACCTTTTTTTGTTTCTCCCAGTAGCATACGTTTATCATCTTCGCGTACTACATTATTGATAAATTCTTTAATAGCTTGATATTCTGTCACAGATGCAGTTCGTTTTTTTATAGTATAAGTTCTTTCCAACAGCAATTTACCATTATTAAAGGTGCGTTTCACTTCATAATCGGCAATAGGACAGCTATATTTTGTGAGCGGCATTAGTTCTAACGGTTCAATCTGAGCAGGCAAGCTAATTTCTACTTTTTCACGAGTAATATCGCTCGTATAATAGTATTCGAGCGGATATTTTCTGTCTTTATATGAAACAGATTCATCCGGCTCTATGGGATATACCCAAGGAATTTGCAACATACGATAGCTACCGGATTCACTAATAAAATTAGGCACTGAAAAATGCACATTTTGCTCGAACGGCTGATCTCTTTGTTCAGTATCGCTTGTCCAGACAGTATCCACTTCAACGCCCGGATATGTAGAACCAAGCCATTCACCCACCATTTTTTTAATGTCATCATAGCCCTCTTCCGCATACGTGGACCGATACGAAGCCGCCATTGTTCCTGTTAAGGTGCTGCGCTGTTGCAATGTCAATACATTATTACCATCAATGGTTACTTTCGAAAAAACTTCAGTTTGTGTTTTGTCGAAATTATCGCGGTGTAAAGTAATTAATTTGTCGGAATTATCGGTATCAATTTCCAAACACATCACGTCCAGATCACCGCTTGGAATAGAATTTACGGAATAATGATTGGTCGTAAGATCTACATATTTTCTGCCTTTTTTTGTATGAATAGTGGCAATAGCATGATCAAACACAGGTGATGGTAATTGAATATCTATTGCTTTTACACCCGTATTGACCAAGACATAATCAGCTTCTATGCCGGCTTCATTCAACATTGCAATACCAAGTGTGGCAACGTCTTTACAATCTCCAATTTTTGTTGTCAGCACATCACGCGCTTTTTGAGGCACCCATCCATTTTGTCGGAATGGCACATAGCTGTATCGAATTTGTGATGTAATAAACTCATATATTTTTTTTATTTTTTGCTCTTCGGTTAATGGTTTATCTCCAAGTATTTCAGCTGTTTTTTCTTTTATTTCATAGGACGATTTTATTTTCGCTTTCGTAATTTTCCCATACCAAGTGGAAAGTTCTTTCCAAGAAGGGATGGTCGTTATCTTTACCCATTTACCTATTTCTTCCCATGAGGGCATACCTGTTTCAAACTTAATAGCCGGTAAGTTTTGCGCCACCCAAGTATGCATTATGCCAAGTTCAGTCATTCTTTTTTCCGGTTGTTCAGGCATTTGTTGTGTTTTTATGGTTAATTTCATATCCTCTGGCGTTACCAGAGCATAGCGTGTCAGTATAACAGGCTGACTTGATTCAAAATAGGACGTCTCATAATAGTGATGCAAAAAATAGCCGCCTTCTATATATTGCCCACGTGTTTTTATAAAGACTATATCATTTTCTTCAAGTGTTTTACATACGATTTCCCCTCCTGAAACATCGGCTTTTACCTGAGTTCCATTTGGTTTTATCACTATTGCTTTTTCGACATAACCCGAAAGCCGCATTTCTTTGAAATTATCCACACCCTGTTTATTAAGTATTTTTACAACTTGTGTGCTCATCACTTCATAACCACCTTCGGGATGCACAACCACAACCTCGTCATTGAGCAATGTAACGGCGGGGTCAGTAGGATATGCCGAACGTGCGGGAGCCACTTTTATCAAACTGTCAATATTATACATAGGCAGCACAGAAAACAAAGGTTTTTTACCTTCCAGGTCGCGAATTACGGTTCTTACATCAAAATCAAAAGGGTAAAACTTCAAAGATTTTTTGTAATGAGCTAATGCTAGCTCTTTCTCTTGTAAATTTTTATAGGCATCTGCAATTTTTTCATAAATATTGCCACAAGTGGGGCAAAACTCGAGTGATTTCTGTAAATATTCAAGTGCTTTACGGAATTGTTCCCTGCCGGAATAGAGAGAAGCAATTTGTGAATATATACCGGGTGATGCCGGATCTAATTCTATCATCGCATTATATGTAGCCAAGCCTGCATCAAGCGATGGTGCATCCTTTAATTGCACAGACGCAATAAAAGACAAAACGTCCATACTGTAATTATCTTTCAATACATTGCGCAAAATAGCAATCGCTCCTTCTTTATCTTGAGTTGTTTCTATAAGATAACCGGAATAAATGGTGGCAAAACGCAAGGAGAGAGGAAAAGCATTAAATGCTTCTTTCATTAATGGTAATATTTGCTCACTTTTGCGAGCCGCCGCTAACTCGAGAGCAAATTGATAGTAACGCTCCGATGCCGGAGATTGTTTTTTTACAATTTCGACTAAATCCTCTGCCCGATCAAATTGTTCATTTTTTATGTATTCACGGAAACGATAATCAACAGCTGTCGGATTGGTAGAATCTATGGTAGCAATAGTTTCAAGTGTCGTTGTGACTTCATCATATTTTTTCCCGCGTGCATACACGTCAAGCATTGCTTCGAGCAGCACCGGTGATTGGGGCATGACAGTAAGTGCATCACGCAATATTATCTCGGCTTTCTCCGTTTTTTCATTACGCAAGTATGCGTCTGCAAGTAATAAACTATGTTCAATATGACCGGGATTTTTTTCTAAATAATTACGTAAAAAAACTTCAAATTCATTTTCCAGCATCGGTGCGGGTTTTGTCGCCGGCTTTGAGTACGGTTGTTTGTCTGTCGAATAACGCAAACCATTCAAAGGGTTGCCTTTGTTGTCGGTAATTCGCAAAAGGAAATTGACACGATCAAGTTCCGAATTACACACTTTAACGAGAATTTTATTCCATCCTTTTTGTAATTGTACCGGAGCAATATAGGTGTCTACATCATTATTGGTTTCTTCCGGTTCAGAGATAACAAGATTATCATTGAACCATGTTTTCATTGCGCCGCTTGTGCCGACCCGAACATGAGCGTCGGTATTATTGTCGCTGTGTACATAGCTTATTGCATAAAATACGGCATCCGAATAAGGGAAAAAGCGAGTGAAGTCAATCCAATAATCACGTCTTTGTGCCGGAGGAACAAACCATTTTGTCATAATACCATTCATGGCAGCATATTCTTTCTCCGGCTCATAACTTTGTTCGGGCAAATATTCCGTATCATACCCTGAACCGCCCACATTATCGAAAGGACCAATTAAAGCCCATCCGGCAATAGCACCAACAAAATCATAGTTCTTCTGTGCTTTCACAATATCGCCTTGTTTTGTCAATATCTGTGCTAATAACTCTGCCGAAGAAGCTCGCAAAATACCCGGCGCATTACTATCTTCTTTTGTTGTTTCCAATAAACGGCTGAATGACGCATATTCTTTGCCTTGAATAACATGAGAAAAATTCTTAAATATACCGGCGTAAAAATAAGGGTAAGGATTGCGCGAACGGTTTATACAAGACTGAAATTGCTGTTCTGCTTCGCTATATCGTCGTTGAAATGAATACAAATACATCAATGACAGATGCGCACGCACGGCAGATTCGGGATTGGCACTGGTGGCTGCTAAAAGCATTTGTTCGGCTTTGCTGTAATTCATGGCAGAAATAAACTTCCATGCCTCATCAATGTCGCCATAATTTTGCTCTTTCATTTGCGCATTGATAACAGAGTATTGGGTAATACAAGCCACGAGTATAATCAGAATTTTTTTCATATATATATTCAATAAAGTTGATTTTTCTAATGAGTTTATTTATATTGTTTTTTTGATACATTCAACGTATAATTTTTGAATAATCCGAGCTATAGTTTAAAATGCCTGTTCCATGCTTGCTCACATTTTACATACTACACTTCCGGAAAAGTACCGCGGAGTACCGAAAGAAAAATATCTTCCACAATGATATAATGATGCGGCAACACTACGTAATCTTTATGCGATTTGCCCATTAGAGCAAGAAGATGCACAGTAATTGGCGGAGTTTCCGGTCCTTGTATAATAATGGATAACATACCCATAAACTTCGTACATTGTTCGGATAATGCGTTTTTGAACATTTGACTTAGATATGAGTTTTAATCAAATAATAGTTTATAAAATTCGCTGACAAATTCTGTACCATTTGCACGATTTTTTTTCAACTGATGATGTAAAAAGAAAATTTGCTCTGTTGTCATTTTGTGTACATTATTGTACTAAAGATTGTAAAGGACCGCGTAACCCCTTGTAAGATGTTAATTCCGTATCAATAGAGCCAATAGGGATTTTTGTGGCGACTTTTACGGGGATTTTTCTTTCATCATCGGAAACCCAAATCAATATTTTTCCATCGGCTTTAAAAAGTCCGCCTTCAACAACCAATGGCTCTATAACGATACAGCGGAATGTGCCGGCTTCTACTTCAATGGTTTGTTTACCCAAGATTTTTACGCCCAAATCATGGGTTTGTCTGTCAAAAAAATTCTTGAGAGGTATAATCTCGCCCTTTTTTTTGTTTTGCAGGTCAAGTGTCCGGACATAATAGAATGCCGAAACAACATCATGTATAAACGGTGTGACGGGAAATTCGCCTTCGGTGGTACGTGCCACATTTTGCACTTGATCGAATGTGGCTTTAAAATCGCGCTTATAGCCGCCTTCACGAATATGTTGTTCAAATTCATAAGGGAATATTCCATCAACATCCAAGACAGTTCTATAGTCATCTTTGACACGATACAGCCATTCTAAACTTTGCAGGGAACGCACTTGAAAACGAACATCGTAGCATTGTTGCCCATTGCGTATCACAGGTTCCGGCAGAACATGAAAATATGCCGTTCCGGCGGTGATAAATTTATAGCCGACACGAAATTCCAAACGCTCGCCAAAGCCGAAAGACTCATTGGGCAAATAACGCTTTCCATCACCCGGCGAGAATGATGTAATCAATAAAAATGTGCATAACATTGCTGCACAATAGACCATGCGTGATACTGTTCTGTTCATAGATCCCAATCCTTGATGATGTCTGCAATATTCTCTGTGAAAAAAATCATGAAGGCATTGGCATACATTTTCCACACCTTCGGAGGATAATTTCTTGTTCACAGACGTTTTTACGATGCAAAATACTATGAACATTTCGTTCATTTGTTATAGACATTATACTTTCTCGGAAAAAATTTACGAAATTGCATTCAGAAGAATTGAAATATGCTTACACATACCTATGGTGCAATGAAAGTACTTTTTAGTGCGATTTGTTTGATTACTCTATGTTTACGTAGTGTTGAGCTTTATGCGGAAGACTCGACTCGCGCAATACCTGCGGTGATATGGGACGATATTTCCACAGCATTTTCCACTGTGGGCTATGCGGGCAACCGTTTAGTTTCAGTGAGTGACTATGATCTTGTTCATTTGGGGATTGCATCGGGGATGGTTATAGCAAGCAGTTTTGTTGACGAATCGTTTCGTAATGACATCATACACACTTCGATGCGTGGTGCTTCGATGGACAAGTTCACGGACATAGTCAATAAGTATGGTGATTTGACAGCACCGGCATTGCTGACTGTAAGCATATACGGCGGCGGGCTTCTTTTCGATGATGAGTATGTTCGAACAACGGGGCGAATGTTGGGCGAAGCGTTGATTATTGGCGGCACATTGACAACATTCGGTAAGTTCGCAATCGGCAGAGCAAGACCATATTTAAATGAGGGCAGTAATTCATTTTCACCTTTTCATTGGGGTGATGAGCGATGGGCTTTTCCTTCGGGTCATACCACAGTAGCTTTTACTGTCAGCGGCGTGTTAAGCGCACGCATACAGCGTTGGTGGGCAACAGCAGGATTATATGGATTGGCAGCAAGCACGGGCTTTGCACGAATGTACAAAGATAAACATTGGTTTTCTGATATTGTTTTGGGAGCAATAGTAGGTAGTTTTGCCACTTATACGGTGGTGAATGCCGAAAATGAAAGACATTCTACACATACAATACAACATTCCGGCGTATGGCGCATAATGCCAATACAAAGGGGAATTGCTATTACCTATATTTTTTGAGCGGGGTTATATGTTTGCAAATGCACATTCCGGAACTTTACCAACAATTGAGGGTTTTTCTTTAGAACACAATGCGCTCCGTTTGAAACAGGCGGCGGAATTTGTCGGCAGAAGAGTGATAAATCGTGAGGAAGTTATTGAACAAGCTATTTATGCTTTTCTCACGGGCGAACATTTGTTATTGCAAAGCCGCACAGGATCGGGGAAATCGCTTTTGGCAGAACAGTTATTCGCTATTTTCGAGGATGCCCGCATTTTTCGTGTTCAGGCAAGTAAAGAACAACAACCGGACACATATTTCGGTGGTCTGGACATAGAATTGTTAAAAACCGGAAAAATATTTCATAATACCGAAGGTTCCCTCGTGGAAAGTGAATTTGGGTTTATAGATGAAATTTTCGATGCCAATGATTTTACTTTGCGGGCTTTGCTGTCTTTGCTTAATGAGCGCAAACTGATTCGAGGTGTGCAAAATGTGCAGTCACATATACACAGTGTCATTGCAGCAACCAATTATTTACGTATCAGCGAAGTGACCGAAGCCATTTTGGACAGATTTTTATTTAAAGCAATTATATTGCCGGATAAAGATCCGCTTGTTCAATTTAAAATCGCTTTGCAATACTCGCATCATTCAGGAAGAGTTATTACGCCGCCGCAAAAAATTTCTTACAAAGATTTGCGCCGTTTACAGCAAATGATTACCGGTGTGGACACAACCTTAGATTTTCGTATCAGTGCCGAAACATTGTATTTTGCCAATCTTGTTATTCGCCATTATGAATACACACGCAACAGAAGCTTGCGCGAAAAAAACAAAGGACAATCCACAGCGGATTACAATGATTTTTATATTTCGCCGCGCACGCAAGCAAAAGCGCTTGATTTACTGCGAGCAGTGTCGTTTATGCGTGGTTCCACACTCGCCGAAAAAGAGGATGTGGAACAATTATATTTGATGTTTGCTACTGTCGGATTGCCGGAAGAAATTCAACAATTCAAAAAATCATATAGCGCAGTGTATAAATCACTCAATGCCGGAAATGGTTTTGAACAAATACGTATGCTTATTGCTTATGAAAATCTTTTGGAACATATCGAAGAAGATCACACTATTTTGCAACAACCATTACAGCAAATTCTATCTACTACTCATTTACGTATGACTTTGCTCGAATGGCTTAAAGAAAAAGTTGCCGGCATAGACCAAACCGTCCATCACAATAAACGAGCACTCGAATCTCTTATTCGTGAATTAGTGCCCGTATGCGATGAAGTACGCGAAATGAAATTGGCTTTAGAAAAAGAAACAACTCGTATTTTTCAAATGATAGGCAATTAAATCGGCATGAATATTCTTTCGCTTATACTTGTGGGCATAGGAGGATTTGTAGGTTCGGCTGCAAGGTATGGAACAGGGCATATAATTCAGGAAATACCTGTCAACGGTTTCCCTTTCGCCACATTTGCCGTTAATACTATTGGTTGCTTACTTATCGGTATATTTGCGGAATTATACAAACTATCAACTCTTTCTTCACAAATGTACCTATTGCTTGCAACCGGGTTTTGTGGTGGTTTTACAACATTTTCAACATTTATTCTTGACTGTATTATCACACAAAAAACATCGGTCGGCTTGACAATTTTTTATGCAAGCACCAGTATTATTGTAGGATATATTTTTCTCTATATTGGTATGATGTGTGCACGCTTTTTCTTTCAATTCACAGGAGTTCATTCGTGAGGCTATGGTTTATAACAATAGGTATTTGTTGCTTATGCTGTGTTGGTATGTATTCGACAGCCGAATCAAGAAAATTGACCGACACACGCATCTATGGTTTACAACCGACAATGAGCGATGTCAACCCATTACATTTAGCGCAAGCGTTGCAAAAAAGTAATCACGGCAAACCGTTACGTATAAAAGCTATAGTGCAGAGCGTCTGTAAAACAAAAGGTTGTTGGATGATTATCAGTGACGGCAGAAATTCTGCTCGCCTCATATTTGAAAACAACAATATTATTATCCCCAAACATTGTGGCGGAAAAAAAATCATTGCAGAAGGAATAATGAAAGAAACCATTGTTTCTGAAGCCACAGCAAGACAGTATGCCAAAGATGGCGGTGCAAGCACCAAAGAACAAGAAAACATCAAAGGCGAGCAAAAAGAATTTACTTTTGTCGCAACAAGTGTTACCATACTTTAATCGTTAAAACAACAGTACTATGGGCTTATTTTTTCGTTCATTATATCTTAGTCCTCGTTTTTTTCTTGGTTTATGTGGTATTATTGCCGTCTATGCCATAGCATTTGCATACCCGACTATTCTTGCTGCTGCAACAATAATGCTCTATTCATTTATCACACTTTTTTTTCTTGATATATGGATACTTTTTGGCAATGCAAAAGGGATGCGTGCCCGCCGTGTAATGGGAGATACTTTATCCAATGGCGACAATAATGATATTTACATAGATATTGACAATCTTTACCCATTTGCCGTCAGATGCACAGTTATTGATGAAACCCCATTTCAATTCCAATATCGTGATTCGTATCATACTCTTACTTTACAATCCGCAGAGCACAAACGTTTGCATTATATTTTGCGTCCCGTCAAAAGAGGAGAATATGGGTTTGGAGCGGTGGTTGTTTTTGTCAGTGGTGCCATAGGTTTAGTGCAAAAACGCTACCGTTTCGATGAAAAGAAAAATGTTCGTGTGTATCCGTCATATTTACAAATGCGCCATTATGAATTGATGGCTCACTCACATCGCTTAACAGAAATTGGTATAAAACGCATCCGTAAACTTGGTCATTCGATGGAATTTGAGCACATTCGCCCTTATGTTCTCGGTGACGATTATCGGACGATTAACTGGAAAGCATCTGCTCGTTCCAATGATCTGATGGTAAATCATTATACTGATGAAAAATCCCAACAGGTTTTTTGTATAATTGACAAAGGGCGCACGATGAAAATGCCTTTTGAGGGCATGACTTTAGTGGATTATGCAATTAACGCAACACTGGTGCTGGCTAATATTGCCATACAAAAACAAGATAAAGCAGGACTTATGACTTTTTCTCATAAGGTGGCTACGGTACTCCCACCCGACAGAAACTCAAAACAAATGTTTAAAATTCAAGAAGCACTTTATGCCGAGAAATCTAATTTTATGGAATCCGATTTTGAACGCTTATTCGCCTCGGTAAATGCGTATGCAAAACAACGCAGTCTTCTTATATTATTTACAAATATGGAAACATTATCGGGCTTGCAAAGGAATATTCATGCATTACAATCCATTGCCCGCAGGCATCTTTTGGTCATTGTGTTTTTTGAAAATACCGAGTTAAAAACGATGATTCAGTCTTCGCCGGATAATGTGGAGGAAGTATATCAAAAAGCAATAGCTGAAAAATTTGCATTTGAAAAAAAACTTATTGTCAAAGAACTCGAGCGATACGGCATTCAACCGGTGCTTACATCACCCCAAAATTTGACGGTAGATGTTCTTAATAAATATATCGAAATTAAAGCACGACGTTTACTTTGATGGTACATATTACCCATAAACATTTTTCAGAATTAACAACACAAGAGTGTTACAATTTACTTTCGTTTCGTGAAAGTATTTTTGTTGTTGAGCAACATTGCCCATATTTGGATGCGGATGGACTTGATACGCAAGCATTTCATGTAATGGTACATAATGGCACGACACTTATAGCTTGTTGTCGAATTTTAGCACCGAACGTAGCTTATGCGGAACCCGCAATAGGCAGGGTCGCTGTCCATAAAGAATATAGAGGACTTTCCATAGGCAAAGAATTAATGAAATATGCAATAACCTTGCTGTATCATCTGTATGGGAATGTTTCCATCCACATATCAGCACAAGAATATTTGCGGAAATTTTATTCCGATTTGGGATTTACGACAGTTTCCGAAATCTATCTAGAAGATGGTATTCCTCATATTTCTATGATAAAATACACAAATAGGGATAATGTCTAAAATATATAACGTACGCCTTGTTGTGCAAGCCCTGCAAATTCTTCGACATTTTGATTTTGCCAAACATCAGAATAATGTACCAAAAACATTTTCTTTTTTATTTCTTCGGGCAGGGTGCGCAACTCATCCAATGAAGCATGGACAGGATTAGGTATAAACGAAGTATCGTGAAACATCCACTCAGCTAATGGGTGATACATATCAAGTAAAGAACGATCGAATTTGGTATCGCCCGAATAAAATATCTTGCCGTCAATCAATACGCCATAGGTAATAAAGGCATTACCTGCATTGGTTGCTTGTTCGGGAATATGGTTGGTGCCGAATATCTCGATATGTATATCTCCTACTGTGACATCCATGCGTAAACGCGGCTGATGAGCTGTTATCTTGGGACGCAAAATGGTAAAATAATCCGTAAATGTCAATGTTTTGCCTTCTTGGTTAATTTCATTCCATTCCATTCCACCGCGCAATGACATATTCCACAAAATTTCTTGATAGTCTTCGCTGATAATCATTGAGAGCTTGGGCTTACCTGCGAAAGGCATTGCAACATAGCGATTCCAGAGCGCAAGTTGCTCAATACCGCCTATATGATCGCAATGACTGTGGGTTGGTAAGATAACACCAATGTCGCCAAGTCCTAATCCGGTTATTGTGGGCAGTGCATCGGGACCTGTGGTGCCGAAATCAACAAGTACGTGATTATCTCCCTTAATAATAAGGAAGTTAGTGTTGTGTAATATACGTGAAAACGCAGACCCCACCCCAATAAAGACTATCTCCAATTCGCCATTGTTTGTTAATTGTAATGGCTGCACCAATGGCTCAATACGCATATCTATTCTCCAAAATTCATTCTAAATTAGAAAGAAAAACCATAGCATACAACAATCTTCATACCGAAATAGGGAAAAAATGGTGATTCAGGTACATTGTCGTATTCTTACGAGTGAGAAAGTGATGATGTGCTATATGCGTATTCTTGGATTATGTGTATAAAAAAGCCGCTTCACTATCAATGAAACGGCTTATAATCGCTATGGGTTTTGACAAGAATTTTACGGTTTTTTCGATTTTGATTTTTTCGATGTTTCTTGCGCTGGCGGTGTTGCCATTTGAGGTGCCGGCGCAAAATTTCCCGAACTGACCGATGTCGAAGGCGGTTCATTTGTTCTGGCTGCCGGAGCATTAGGATTTTCCACATTACCATACGCCATAATTTCAATGGATGGGAAATCGGGATTGGTTGTTTTCATGCGTACAGTACCATTAAAATATCCTGTTTTATCAGGAATCAATGATGCGGTTAATTCTGCTTGCTCACCGGGTTTGATTGACTTGCTGCCATTCCAATTTATTTTCAGTCCATTTGTTGTCTCATAATCGGATACCGTAATAGCGGCATCTGAATTATTTTTTATTTGAACTTTGGCTTCTGATTTATTGCCCAATGTTGCGCCTGTAAACACAAAATACTGCGAAGGAAGCACTTGCACCGCCCTGATGACATTTGCTTTTAAGCTATAGACAATATTCGATGCTTTAGGGTCATTGGAAGTAATCGTTATTACTTTTGTTAAATCACCGCTACTCGCCCCCACATTAAGACTTACTTTTACGGTGGCAGTGTCGCCCGGCTTAATTTTGTCTTTATCAATAGGCGCTGTGGTGCAGCCACAACCGGGCTTTACACCCGTAACATGCAACTCTTCATTGCCAAGATTCACAATTTTAATTGCAGTTTCCAATGGTGATGTTTTGGGGCTGATGTTTCCCCAATTATATGTTGTGCCACCGACTATTTCTAATTTCGGCTGAGCAATTGCTGCTGCTGTTGCGCATAAACCAAAAGCGGCAACGGACATCAAAAAACGTTTCATAAAAAACTCCTGTTACTAAAAAAATAAATGAAAAATAAATTATTGGATAAATAATCGTTGTATAATTTGTTCACCTTGCCGGGTGGTCAGTGACAGCAGATATAAGCCACCGTGAATATCATCGAGAGCAAGCCGCACAATTTGCTCACCGGAAGACTGCTCTGACCATGGTAAAAGTTCTTTCACAAATTGTCCTTCTGCCGTATAGAGTGCAATCCGGCATTGCCGAGCCTGCACAAGCACATAACGACATTGCGCAGAGCCATGCGCCGGATTGGGATAGACAGCACTTTGCGTTATGGCTCCTGCATCGGACGAACAAATATCAAACACAGTGGTTTTACCACGAAATGCACCGCAGGCATCTTCACGCTGAATATGCTTGCAGGTAATATCTGTGTGGACTTGTAATTCATTTTTAATTGGAAGAATATATCGCTCCGGTAATGATGCGAATAATAATTGATTCGGGATATACCATAATGTGACAATATCATTTGTTTGTGGCAATACCACACGAATCGGCACAAGTTGATTGAGTAATGGTAATGTTGAACCGATACTTTTGGTGTCTTCGGAAATTTGATTCACCGAAATAGTAGGAATAAGTCCGTCCGCTAATAATGTGCTCTTATTCACAATATGCGAAAATGATTGCTCAAGTCCATTGGGTGAGCTATACGTAATCAACACAGGATGAAGAAATACTGTGGTATCTGATAATGAAGTATGTATAGATGTGCTGCGACGGCTATTGTTGCTTATATATATTTCTGTAATGAGTAATTGCGATCTGTCTCTTTCTTGAATACGTGTTTTCAAAGTATTATTTTCAACCGTTATGCCTATTTTTTGCAATTCATCAGGTTGCAATACCAAAGCATTCATAGCAATAATAGACTGATGTTCTGTGGAAGTAACAGATTGGATATGGGGTAATTGTTCCGTCACTATGTTGTCTGCATTCGATGGACTGTTCGTTTCGGCTTTTTTCGATATAGTAATTGAATGATTCTCAGAATTATCAGTGGTCGTTTTGGACGATTGTTCTTGTAGCTTTTGCGTAATATTTGACTGTGGCAATGATATGTTCGGAGATTGTTGCCCATTATCCATCACGAATATTAATCCGCCCAATGCGAGCACTGCTGCCGTAGAGATAATTATTGTACGCAATGAATTTCCGACAAACGATTGATGTGATTGTGGGGCACGGTTGTGGACAATAGTTTCCACTTCCGTTCCGGTAATCAATTCCTGCGAAGCGCGCGCCGAGCGCAATATGTCAAATCGAAGTTGTTTCATTGCTTAATGTTTATGAGAATACTCATCGGATAATAGAACATATAATGATTTTTTTGCTCGGTACATTCTTACTTTGACTGCTGCGACGGTTGAACGCTGTATGGTTGCGGTTTCTTTGAGCGAATAACCCATGATTTCTGTAAGAATTATTGCTTCCTGTTGCATATCCGGTAAAGTACCTATTGCTTTGTAAAGTAATGATGCTTCCATACTGTGTTCCGGTGATATACCCGCATCGAAAATGGTGTCAAGTTCTTCAGTGGTTGTATGAATTTCCCGATTTTTTTTCTTTTGATGTTCATAAAATAGCCGACGCGCTGTTGTCATTGCATAACTTTTAAATGCTTGCTTATGTCGTACTGCATCGAAATGTTCAAAACATCGCGCCACGGTTTCCGCCATTAACTCTTTTGCATCTTCTCGATTACGAGTCAGAAACAGTATGAATCGCTCTATATCACCTTTAACAGGTGACAGGCATTCCATAAAAAGTTGTTGTGTCTGCACAACATCATCTGTATGTTTCCTATAAAGCGATTGCACAAAGAAGAAGAGGAACAAGTCACCAAAAAGTAACACACTATCACGCGAAAATCGTAAAAAAACTCAATGAACATATATATCGAAGAGAAGCCGGTAATGAATCAATGGCATGAGAGCATAGGGAAAAAACGGTTATATATAGATAGAATCAAAAAGTTTACGTAATTTTCACCATTGAAATTTGCCACGTTACTTACGAGGTTACTTTATGAACAAGTTGGTACTTTATTTCTTTGCGGTATGCGTTCTATTGTTCTCTATGCCGCTTTATGCACAAAAAGAAGGAACGCATTGGTTCTTTGGTGAGGGACAAGGGCTTTCTTTTGCTTCGGGTGCGCCTGTTGCTTTGCCTAAATTGGCATTAACGGCAGAGGAGGCAGCAGTTTCTATGTCCCATCCTTTGACAGGCGAGTTTTTGTTTTACTTTGAAGGCAAAACGGTATGGAGTGCGCGCAGCAATGCCGTAATGAAAAACGGCACGGGCATGCAAAGTGGTAAATCTTCTTCTATGGGTGGCTTAGCTGTACCATTTATGTCTAATCCCAATAAGTTCTTTCTGTTTACCGTACCATGCCTTACCGGAGATCCTCTCTTACGTACCGATGGTATGTTTATGAATATTATTGATATGACCCAAGATGGGGGCAAAGGGGAAGTTGTCGTCAAAAATCAATTATTACATGCTTTTTCTGCGGAAAAAATTACCGGCACTTTAACCTGTGATGGCAAAGGATATTGGATAATCATTCATGATCGCGAGCAAAATGCCTTTTATGCGTATAAAATTTACAATGATGTATTAGACCCTGAACCGGTTGTGAGTTTTGTTGGACAACCACCGGGTAATGGGCATCAAAAAATTACCTATATTCTCGGACACATGAAAATGAGCCCCGACGGTTCAAAAATTATTATGTCCGACGGTGATCGTGGTGCAGAATTATTCCGTTTTAATCGGAAAACAGGTCAGGTGACTGACCCTATTTCTCTGCCAACACCTAATGCGCCTGCTAATCCCACACCATATCCTGTGATGTATGGGATGTCTTTTTCTCCCAATAGTAAGGTATTGTATATTTTCGGCGAAAGCACTCGTTCAAAAATTTATCGCTTATATCAATATGATGTGAGTGTGCACCGCCGTGAATATATTATTGCTTCTCAATATACGACTGCGGATATTGCCCAGGGTGACCTTAATTTGAGCGGTTTATCACTTGCACCCGATCAAAAAATTTATTTCCATACCACAACAGGAGTTGACAGGCGTTATTTGCATTGCATTTCCGAACCGGACAAAAAAGGTGCGGCTTGCAATATCCGCTATAATCTTTTGCAATTATCTAATTACAATTGTGTTGGGGTGCCTAATTTTACTGATTATCTTTTTGCAAACACTACCTTATCAATGACTTGCAATAAGCCATCTCCTAAATTTACCTTCTTCCCCGATACTATTTGCAAAGGCGAAACCATTCGTATTTTTGATGCAACATTTAATGCCACTGATTGGTCATGGTATTTTCCTAAAGGGAATCCCGAACGTTTTTATGAAAAAGTTCCGCCTCCTATTCGTTATATGGAAGCAGGGGTGTATGAGATACGTCTTACCACATACAATAGCAATGGCGACAGTGTCTATAAAGATACCGTTGTGGTCTTGGATGCCCCTTTAGCAGATGCCGGTCGTGATATTAGGACATGTGATAGTGTGGCAATTATTGGAACACCACCGCAAGCAGGGCTTACATATTCTTGGACTCCCGTGCAGGGACTAAGTAATCCTAAAGATGCTATGCCGCGTGTGCGCGTCGGCTCCGCTGTGCAGCGATATATTGTGAGTGTAAAAAATTCGCGCGGTTGTCTAAGTTATGATACAGTATTTGTTGGTCCTTTACAAGGCTCGCTTCCTGACAGTAAACTTACTTTATGTGTCGGCGATACGACATCTTTGAGAATCAATGCAACCGGCACGGTGCTGTGGTCACCGGTAAAAGGATTGAGCAGCCCCACATCGTTCAATCCACTCATATTTCCCAATGAAACAACACGTTATACTGTTATTGTTACGAATGGTTTGTGCAAGGATACAGCAATTGTGCAGGTCACGGTCAACTCTCTTCCTGTGGCTGATGCCGGACCCGACCGTTCTGTGTGCGGTAATAGTACGTTCATAGGTACAACAGGAATTCCAAACCATATATATGCATGGTCACCCAAACAAGGGCTTGATGATTCCACATTAGCACGACCGCTGGTGACGACCACCGTACCCATGACATATATACTCACAGTCAAAAGCCCCGAAGGATGCATTGACAAAGATACCGTGAATATTACGGTAACAGGGGTGACAGCCAAAGTCTCAGCAGATACTATCATCTGCAAAGGCGGCATTGCGCAATTATATGCAAGTGGTGGTGAGCAGTACGATTGGTCACCGTCGCACTCTTTGTCTTCCGATTTTGATCCCAAGCCGACAGCATTTCCCGACACAACCACAACATACCGCGTTATTGTGATAAGCGGATTTTGTCGCGACACCGCATATACGACTGTAAGAGTACAATCTCCGCCAAAGGCAGATGCCGGAAAAGACATTTACCTTTGTGGCAATGAGGGCATCATAGGAACGCCGGGAAGCAATAGTGTACGCTATCAATGGCAACCGATTACCGGATTAAGCAACCCGACAATAGCTATGCCCTCTGTTTCTGTGCAGACCACCACAACATATATTCTTACAGTTACCGACAGTCTTGGTTGTTATGCTGTGGATAGTGTACTCGTTGATATTGGTACTTTGAAAATC
>JAFLBY010000045.1 GCA_017302855.1 Candidatus Kapaibacterium sp. | reverse complement strand
TTGGAAGGACACATGCGTACTCTTGGACACGAAAACAGGACATTGAATGTCTTCAAAATCGACTGCGAACTCTGCGAAGTTCAAGTGTTTCCAGCAATCTTCCAGTCTATCCAAGAAGGTAAAGTCTTGAAATGGTTAAAAGCAGTAGGCGATAAGATTGACCGTGACGAAGTATTATTGGAAATATCCACAGATAAAGTTGATACAGAAGTACCGGCTCCCGTCGGTGGCATTGTTGCTGAAATTTTAGCTAATGTGGACGATGTTGTCGAAGTAGGTAAAGTGATAGCACGCATATCAACAGGCGGTTCTGTGAGTGCAGCACCTGCTCCTGCGGCGGCGGCTCCGGCTCCTGTGGTAGCACCCGCACCTGTGGCTGCACCCGCACCTGTGGCTGCACCGGCTCCTGTAGCGGCTCCGGCTCCTGTGGTAGTAACAGGCGGTACAAAGGAAATACCGAGAATGAGTGCATCCCGTCGTTTCTATTCACCGTTGGTTCGAACAATCGCAGAACAAGAGAATATCACATTGGAGGAACTCGAATCCATTACGGGCAGCGGCATTGAAAACCGTGTAACGAAAAATGATGTTTTGGCATATCTTGAGCGTCGTCGTTCCGGTGCCGTGGTTGTTGCCGCACCTGCACAAACAGTCTCTGCGGTAGCTGCGGTGGTGGCTCCGGCTCCAATTGTTATGCCATCATCAGGTGTGACTATGCCTGCTGTGTATGGCGATGATGATGAAGTGATTCCGATGGACAGGGTGCGCCAACTTATTGCCGAACACATGGTTCGCTCTAAGCAAATTTCACCGCATGTGACAAGTGTTGCTGAAGCCGATGTAACAATGATCGTAAAAATGCGCGAAAAACATAGAAACGCATTTGAAAAACGCGAGGGCTTCAAATTAACACTCACCCCATTCTTCATGAAAGCAATCGTGGATGGCGTCAAAGCAAATCCAATGGTCAATGTCAGCGTTGAAGGCAAAAATATCATCCGCCACAAACGGGTTAATCTTAGTTTTGCTACCGTGCTTGATGATGGAAATCTGATTGTGCCGGTAATCAAAAATGCCGATGCACTTAATATTACCGGACTTGGACGCTCGGTTATGGATTTATCAACAAGAGCACGTGCTAAAAAATTAGCACCCGAAGAAATACAAGGCGGTACCATCACTTTGACCAATATGGGCGCTTGGGGCACATTATTCGGCACCCCTGTCATTAATCAACCACAAACAGCCATCGTAGGTGTCTATGCAGCACAGAAACGCCCGGTTGTACGTGAAGTAAATGGTGATGATGTTATCGTCATTCGCACAATGGTCTATGTGTCTTTAACTTACGATCATCGCGTTATTGACGGTGCTCTTGCTTCCAATTTCCTTGCAAGCATGGTAAAAAGTCTTGAAAAAATGAGTGATGCCACAATAGATTTATAATCTGCACGGCAACTCACGTAATGCACACTGCATAACGCCTTTTTTCTTGCAAAAGGAAAAAGGCGTTTCTTTTTTCGGCACGGATTTTATTCATATCTCGTCAAAACCATATCATCATTATCATCAACTCTATGACTGAAACCGGAAAATATCTTATTGCACGAAAAGCACAATTGGAAATACTCAACCAATGTCGTGAAAACTTACGCAAAAATGGGCGCGGGTCAGTCGTATGGGTACCGGCAGAGGCAGGATATGGCAAAACCGCTTTACTCACCTATTTTGAAGAAGAAACACGCACAAAATACTCATCATTGAGCATTGTCTATGCGCAAACTCAAGCACCCATAGGCACAACACGTATTGGCAGTTTGCAACCGCTTTTCCCATTCACACGCATTGTGGAGCAATTAGCAAAAAAAGAATCCGTGTCACCGGAAAAAAAATTAGCTTTTAATATTGGTATGTCCGTATTGGGACTTATACCCGTTGTTGGTGAATTTCCGTTTTTGGTCAAAGAATTACGACGTGATATACAAGAATTTAAATCAGAAAAAAAATCCGGTAAATCCTATAGTACAGCAGCTACGGAACTCTATGAAGTATTAAAAAATTATGCTCAAAAAGCTCCGCTTATTTTGCTGTTTGATGATATGCACTACACCGATGCACAAAGCGTAGAAGTGCTTTCGCTGTTTTTATCCGATATTGTCAAATTGCCCGTTATGATTGTTATCGCATATCGTCCGGCAGCAGCAAAAGATGTTATTTCTCCGCTTTTGCCTTTATATGAAGAATACAAACCCGACAGTGCAACAATCTATCAAATTCGTTTAACAGAATTAACAACAGCCGATATTACCAAATCGTGCCAAGGGATATTGTCGCACTATAAAAAACATGAAGAATTTGAGCAATGGCTTTGGGCAAAATCGAGTGGCATACCCGGATTATTATTTGAGTATCTGCATTATTTTTCCAAAAAAACTCCTTTTGATGAACAAGGGCAATTAATTGCCAATTTTCATGATGACAATATTGTACCTACTTCCTTGCACTCCACTTTTGCACGATTAGTTGAGCAATTGGATGATGATGAACGCACTTTACTTGCTCTTTGCAGTGCCGAAGGGCGCGAATGCACTGTCCATATAGTTTCTAAGCTGTTAAATACCGACACATTAACGACTATACGAAAAATGCGCTCCGTGCAAAGAAAAACAGGTATTGTTACCAGCATCGGAGCACAAAACAGATATGGCATAAAAACTACCGTCTATCAATTTACGCAGGCATTTTATCAACAATTTTTCCACAATACCCTTGAATATGAGGAAAAAGTAACTTTGCACAGGCAAATCGCCGAATTATTGCGCATGCAATATACTGATAGTGAAGACGAAACCGTACGACGGGCTTTAGCTCCTTATATCGTGGCACATGACATTGAAAGCGATAATGATGATTCCCAAGAATTTATCAATGAAACTAGAGAATTAGCTGCTGCTTCCGGCAATACGGATATCATGCAGCAATTTACCTCATCATTTACTGTGGCGGAAAAATCACATCACACATCTGATGAACAAAATACACAGGAAAATATTCAATCGGAATCCATGACTATTTTCGATTTGCAGAAAAAAGTAGTGGATGCTTATCTGATGGGCAATATTGGCGGCGGCGTGGAATTATGCCAAACATGGCTCCATGAAAATCACACAGCTCATGCGGGCGACAGAGCTATGTGCTGCGCACTGCAAGCACGTTGCCTTATAGAACTGGGAGAACTAAGCCATGCTCGTCAATTATGTGAACAAGGATTTTCTTTAGTGCAAATTATGCCCAATCCGATTGCAGAATGTTTGCTCAATAATGCTATGGCAATTGCTTTGCACCATGAAAATAACGATGCTGCTGAATATTATTTATTAAAAGCGGCTCAGCCATCGCCGTTTTTATCTCCGGCTTATAGATTAATGACCATTACCAATATCAGCGCATTATTACAAAACCGTTCTTCCAATAAAGCACAAAAATTCAAAAAATCCGCTTTGGAATTAGCAAAATCACTCCATTTCCATACCTTTATCAATGAAAATTTTGAAAAATCAGAATAATATATTGGTGTTGTTGCGACTATAAAAAGTAATGTATAACAATAGACACGTAATTACCAAAAACAGGTGCAACAGATGTAACAACGAAGCGTAAGTTGATTCTTTTTTAGGGTTAATAAAAGACCAATCTTTCTTTTACTGCTATTCTTTTGTTCTTGATATGAGAAATATATGGTAAAAGCATTATATCTAAGCACACTGACAATCCTACGAGTAATTCTAAGATACGACGCATGATGAAGATAGGATTTTTGACCGTAATTAGGTCTTATTCTCGATTATAAAAAAGCAATTATATTCTCGAATTATTCATACGATATTCAAGTTAATGAAGTCTAAAATGCGTTGGCTGTATTTTTTAATACAGACACTGATTGTACTTCCAATACTCAGATTGTGGATTTAAAGCAGAAGCTATTTTATCATACTCAATCCGATTAATATCACCATCAACCCTAATAACTTTCTGTGTAATAGCTGTAAAAAATGTGAGGAACATCGTTTCTATTGAATCAAATATTTGCATGTAATCAGAAAAATCATCGTTAGGACGATTAATATACAAGGGGGAATCTTGTATCCAAACAGGTGTATATCCTTTTTGTGAATAATCATCTAAAAAAACAAAATGTGATGGACCAGTGAATGAGGTAAGTATTGTTAATATACTTTTTAGATCATTATGAAAATATCGAGGTTCATCCGGTGGTCGTTCTGAGAAGTCAAGAGTTAGTTCTCGACCATATTCCATGCTGTCTTCTAAAGACAAAAGTGAGATCATATCAAAAAGCCTTAAATCGCCGATGGTAACATTTTCTCGACTACGAAATTCCTTGCTTATTCCATTATGCCATGCATATAGTTCTACTATATGTGGGTCTATCGGATAATCAAGATTGTAAGCAGTCATAATCGTGTGTTCGATAGTTTTTTTATCAAGACCTTTGTTTAAATGTTCATAAAGGGGTCTTCCCTTTTGAAAATCATCTAAAACACTACAATATTCTTTAATATTTGACATAGTGATATAACATATAGTTCTATTTCAATGTTCGGACCATCTTTGCCATCGCTCATATTAAGCCCGCGGATGGGCTTGTTTATAAGCATTTTTTAATCTTTCGACGGACACATGAGTATAGACCTGGGTTGCCGATAAAGAACTGTGTCCGAGCATTTCACTCACGGCACTGATGTCTGCGCCATTATCCAGCAAATGAGTTGCAAAAGAATGACGTAAAACATGAGGGCTTTTTTGTGGCGAGTCTGTGATGGGGCGCATTGCTTTATTGATGATTTTATAGGCGACGGCTGTGCTCATTTGCTCCCCGTGACTATTAAGAAACAATATAGTTCCCGAAGACTGTCCGCATAATTCGCAGCGCATTGACATATAGCGTTCAAGTGCATCGGATGCTTTTTGTCCAAAAGGTGCAATGCGCACTTTATTGCCTTTGCCTTTGACACGCACGGTTTTTTGTTGCAGCGATATATCGCCCAGCATGATATTCAATGCTTCGCTTATACGCAAGCCTGCTCCATAAATCAGCTCTACCAAAGCACGATTGCGCGCACCTTTGGCTGTGCTGTCATCGAAGGAAGCGAGTAATGCTTCAATTTCCTTTTGTTGAAGAAATGATGGTAATTTTTTTTCCGCTTTGGGTGTGGCTATGAGTGCTGTCGGATTTTTGAGAATCCACTCTTGTTTTTGCATAAATGAAAACAAAGATTTGACGGCGGCAAGTTTCACACGCAATGATTTTTTTGCCAATCCGCGGTCATGCAACCATCCCAAGAAAGGGCGTATATCTTCGGTGCGTATATCTTCGACGGTCGGTATCTCACCATAAGATTCCTTCAAAAAATCATAAAATTCGCCTAAGCCGCGGCGATAGGTCATTACGGTATGTTGGGATAAATTTCTTTGCAATTCGATATGCTCAAGAAATGTTCGTATGGCGCGCGATAATGTCATGATGATGGTTCGTTGGGTATGAGAATTATGTTTCGATATGCTTTCAATTATCATGCCGCTATATTATGGTTTTACTGCTTATTTTCAAGGATTCCTGAAGTTCTTGCCATACCTTTTTACATCATCGAAGGTAGGTCTCAATGGAAGAGAAGATGCTGCGATAGAGAATTGCGGTAAATTTGCAAAAAAGTAAATGTATCTTTTCATCGGACGGATTCTTTCACAGTGCATCCGCCCCTATCATAGATTGTATGTCTTCACGTTCAACACTCGGTTCATTGCTTAATATACGTGTCGGAGAAGGTCTTCCTATTCTCTTGCTGACGCTGTTTTCTTTTCTCATTGGAGCCGGCGGTGCATTCTTTTTTACGGCAGCCACGACATTGTTTTTGGAAAGTTATTCCACGACGATGTTGCCCGTAGCATATATCGGTTCGGGCGTAGCCGGTTGGCTTTTGTGGTTTGTGTCATCGCATTTTGGTAAGCAGTCCTCGCAGAGCAAACAGATGCTCGGTTCGCTTATCTTTTTAATTGGGAGCGTGCTGTTTTGTGCCATTGCTGCCTATTTTTTCGATATGCGCATAGTGTCATTTGTGTTGTTTATATGGATTCGTATAGTCACATATATATCGGTGGTAGTGTTTTGGAATTTGGCAAGCACTATGTTCGATGTACGCCAAGGCAAACGTTTATTCGGACTTATCGGTGCCGGTGAAGTAATAAGCGACATGATTGGGTTTTTCTCTATTCCACTTCTTATCAATTATATCAGAACACAAGATTTATTGATTATTGCGGCAGTTGCTCTGGTTTTATGTTTGGTGCTTTATACTGTTATTCGCAAGCGTTATGCTGTGGTGCATTCAGACATTTCGCAGCAAGCCGATGCCATATCGGATCAATCATCGGTTACTATTGCCCGCTTTTTTTCCAATCGCTACTCAACATTATTGTTTTTGCTTGCCTTTTTACCGATGATAGGTATCTATTTCATGGATTATATGTTCATGGATCAAGCAAAACTTCTTTATACAGAGCCACGTGTTTTGGCATCATTTCTCGGTATATTTTATGGTTTTGTGGCTGTGGCTGAATTTATCGTTAAGACATTGCTTTCAGGTCGTTTGCTCGATCGTTACGGTTTGCGTATTGGTTTAATGCTCTTGCCCGCGATTGTTGCACTGGCTGTTGGTTCGGCAGCATTAACGGGACTTGTTTTTGGTATCGGTTCTATGTTTTTTGCTTTTGTCGCATTTGGCAAATTGATGGAAAGAGTGCTGCGCAGTTCTTTGAATGATCCCGCATTTCAGATATTATATCAGCCCTTGCCTGCTCATGAACGTTTGGGATTTCAGTCCATGGTGGAAGGTGTGCCGAAAGCAGCGGGTAATTTAGTTGGCGGTGGCATATTGCTGATATTTACTTTAGCGAATTTTCATAATCTTATTGCCTACAATATCATTTTTTTCTGTATAGCGATTGTATGGTTGCGTCTCGGTTGGCTCATGTATGTATCGTATAGGACGGTATTGCGTGATTCGGTTCTGACGGCTCATCATTCCATGGACGATAAGCGTGCGAGAATAACCGAGCGTTTGCTGGGGGCTTTACAAAGTGACGATCCGGGCAAAGTCAATAAAGCCCTTATTATGATAAGTCGTTTTGAACCGACAGCATTATCTGTGGCTTTTGGGGCAGTGCTTACCAATCCTTCCGATTTTGTGCGCAGCCGTGTTTTCAGCATGATACGCCAATTCCATTCCTTTGCAGCGCGTAAAGCATTGACACAATTTATTCAAACCTCAAAGAATGACAAAGAGCGAGCCATTGCGCAAGAAACATTAGAATATTTGGATGCAATGGCGGGAATGTCCATAGATGAAGTAAGCCAATTAGTGCGTTCTGAAAGCGTTGCCGACCGCATATTGGCTGCCAAAATTCTTGGCGAATCCACACGGTTCCAAGCCATAGCTTTATTGCTTCAACTTATTGATGATAGTTCGCCGCGGGTGAAAAGAGCTGCTCTTGTCGCAGCAGGGAAAGTGCGCCGACCGGAATTGTGGATGCGCTTAATCGAGCATTTGAGTATGAAGGATTTCAGACATACGGCGGCATCGGCAATTATATTGGCAGGCGGGCATATCTTGGTGCATTTAGAGCAATTGTTTTCACGCATCGGACAAGACCGCAGCTTGCAAATCAATATTATTCGCATGTACCGACGCATGGGAGAACATCGTATCAAAAATGCTTTGCGTGCCGCTTTGCGCCATCCCGATAAAGAAGTGCGCTATGAAGCTCTGGAAGCTCTTGCCGATGCCAATTA
The DNA here is from genome assembly GCA_017302855.1 of Candidatus Kapaibacterium sp. Lineage (GTDB taxonomy): Bacteria > Bacteroidota > Ignavibacteria > Kapaibacteriales > UBA961 > UBA2353. The sequence goes on along the minus strand of JAFLBY010000045.1, from coordinate 14,116 downwards.
TACGGCAAGTTCTACCGAACAAAGTGCTTTGCGTCGTGATCTTGATGAGGAAATAGCCGCCATATTGTGGACGGTAGCTGCTCTGCGCGATGTAGAAACAATACCCACATGTCAAGATATTGCTCAAGCTCTTCGCCATGAATTACATATCAAAAATCATCGCCTTTTTACCATACTTTCTGCGATGTATGATGCACGTATTATTCGGGGATTGCGGGATAAATTACGTTCCGGCACAAATGAAGAGCGTGTCTATGCTCTCGAAATTCTTGATGTGACTGTGGATGAACAAATTAAAAATGATATTGTGCCATTGCTTGAAGATTATAGTGCCGATGATCTGATAGAAACATTTCAATGGCATTATCCGCAAGAACAATTATCGGTAGAAAAACGCTTAACAGATATTGTTTGGAAAGACCATGCCACGGTGAATGTATGGACAAAAGCATGCGCTCTTGAGGCATTGCAACATAATCCATCACAGGGCACCGAAAATGTATTCCGTGCTTTTGCCGATCATGCCGAATATTTACTTTCCGAAATTGCCATCGTTTCGCTCTACAGGTCAAAACCCGAACAGTATCGCACTTTTGCGGAATCGGCACATCCGGCTTTGAAGCAAAACATGGAAAAAGTATTATCGGCTTGTATTCAGAATAAACAATTAACAGGCGTTGAGAAAATCCGATTGTTTGCGAATACACAACAATTAACCAATATTCCCTCTGCTATTATTGCTGAGGCAGCCCAAAGTATGTCGGAGCAATATGTGGAACAGGGTGAAATATTTATACCTTTCCGCAATGGTATTGCCGTGTGTGCGGTTATTATTAGCGGCGCATTTGTGGAACAACATTCCAATCAAACTATATCGGCGGGCGCAATGATTTATCATGTCTTGCCGGAAAAAGAAACTCTCCACCGCTATAAAGCTGTCGAGAAAACACGATTATTGCTTATTGACAGAGAAATTCTTGATGAAATTGTATGGGATTATTTACCCTTGCACAGTATTTTATCATAAATCCATAGTGTCTCACAGGTATAGACGAATTTTGTAGTTTTGAGGAAATGGACGACGCATTGCGTCAATACGAGAGTTAGGTGTAATGTTAGCAGACAGGCCGAAACCAAAAAAGTATGAAATGAAATCGACAGAAGTTTATAAAGAAATCAGTAAAATCATTTTTCCAAACTTGCAATCCAAAGGTTTTAAAAAGACCAAAAGTGGAATGCTCGGATTTTATAAACAACTTAAAAAACTATATTTAGTGATTTGGTTTCAATGTTCCCGTGACGGGTTTGACCAGTTTGCAGGTTCGAAATTTATTGTTGAGATACAAATAAGCGAAACTAATGAAATAGGAACAGCATCTGTTGTTAGACAACGACTACCATTTTTTTTAACAGATAAAGACTTTGACAATATCACCAAAATTGAAAATGAAATAAAAGACAAATTAAAGAAACCACCAGAGTCTTATTTCATATTTAGTTTAGCAGAAGACATTCAGAATTGGTATAAAAAGAAGTTTGAAAAGACCACTACTAAATACAATAATAAAAGTGACATTTGGTTTGTTTATTCTGAACAAGCCGACATTGAAAAATGGACAAAACTATTAGAACCAATGCTTAATAAAATAATTTACGACTTTGAACAGACCGAATACTGAAAAAAACACAGTACCTAACAGCACCTACCCCAAAGTGGCGTTTCAGTGGTTAATTCAAGCTTCGTGCATCTAATTAAGTTGAGTGGTAAAAATCCCGCCTTCGCAAAGCGGCAAAATGTTAGCGTAATGGATGATGACTGAACTGAGAAGGCAATGAAAAAAATATTATTGATAATACCGACCATACTTTTAGCTATTCTGACAATTGTTTTTGCTTCGATATTCATAAATCGTTTGACATTACCATATAATTCGGTAGGAAATTACTTTAGTGAAACAGACGGTATCGTTTACCATGAACAGTCGGTTATTTCTTATGGCGTTTTGACATTTGTGCTTTCAACGACAACGATAATTTTAACTTATTTAACAATAATTAAAACATCAAAAAAGCAAAAAACGGAACGGGCAAACTCTAAGTGAAAATATTGGCACCCAACGAGCCACTACCGCTAACAGCCTTAACTCTTGCACAACTCATCGGTGATTTTTTAGAAAAATTCGGATAAAGCGTGGGGCGGATTCCACAACAATAAAACTCTAAAATACTTTGTTCCTCGGGTATAGAGAAATTTCCTTTGCCCCTGTTTGGATGGTTAAGCAAAGTTTTGTAGTTTTGGGGAAACAAATGACGTTTTGCGTAAAAATGGGAGTTGGCTACAGTGCTTAAAGCGAAAATGCAAAAGATTAAGGACATACAGAGGGGGGACGTTCTCAGCTACAAAGCCAATGATGATAAATACAAGGTTTTGCTTTGTATAAGAGTCGACAAAGAAAGGAGTCCACACTGTTATTGGTTCGCAGCTTTAACTTATGACGCGGCAGAAAGGCCAAGTATAGAGGATGTTTGCGAAAGCAACTTCTATGGTACCGGCAATAGCCGAAGTGAATCTTACGCCTACTCCGCGGACGAATTAGAAAATATGTGGAGTTGGCATCCAGAGATAAAACCCTACTTTTTGGGTGCTTATTCTTATTTGATTTGGAGAAAAGACTTTATGAGTTTTCGCGATAAAATAGAACTATTGGGAAATCTTTCTATTGTTGAACACTTAGAAAAACATTCAGGTCGTGTAACGAACGCAAGCAGCTGGACGTTTCTTTCAGATGACCGTATTGATAGATACAAAACCAATCCTTTTGGACAGGAACAAAAGACTTTTAAAGTAAAAGCCATATTACGCTTATGAGTTCGAGTAAGTAAGGCACATGCAACCAACAGCACATTTGCAAAAGCGGCGGTTTCATGCTTCTATGACAGTGAAGTGCTAAATTCAAGCTTTGTGCATCTAATTAAGTTGAGTGGTAAAAATCCGGCATTTCGCCAAGCGGCTAAAACGTTATAGGGTATTTTAAAACAACACACTAAAAACAGAGAGATAATACTAAATTTGAAAATTAGAAAGGATATAAAATGACAGTTGAACAAAAAATAACACCTTGTCTTTGGGTTGAAAAAGACGCAAGAGAAGTAGTAAGTTATTACTTATCAATTTTTAAAGATGGTAAATTAAAAGACTATCGGCAATTTACCAATCCACCAGAAATGGGTGGACAAACTTTTGAGACAGCAGTTATGGATATTGCAGGTATTGAGTTTAGTATTTTAGCAGCAGGACCTTTGTTTAAGTTTAATGAAGCCGTTTCTTTTGTTATAAATACAAAAGACCAAGCAGAAACTGATTATTATTGGGAGGCAATAACAACAAACGGAGGAGAAGAAGGTGTTTGTGGTTGGTGCAAAGACAAATATGGTCTATCGTGGCAGATAGTTCCAGTTGAGTATTTTGAACTTATTCATAGCGAAGACCCGATTGTTAGAGATAAAGCATTGACGAATACTTTTAAAATGAAGAAATTAATTCTATCAGAACTCAAATAAATTATGACAAGTAAAATAATGGTTTCTGCTACCATAAATGCAGACACGAAGAAAGTTTGGGACTTCTACACGCAACCCAAACACATAACAAAATGGAACTTTGCCGACCCAAGTTGGCATTGCCCGACTGCAACAAACGATATGAATGTTGGTGGACGGTATGTAGCAAGAATGGAAGCTAAGGACGGAAGTTTTGGTTTTGACTTTGATGCTATTTATACAGAAATAAACGAAGGAGAGAATTTTACATACGAGTTTGGCGGACGACTTGCAAAAGTTGATTTTAAAGAAACAGAAGGGCAAACAGAAGTGATTGTAATATTTGACCCCGAAGCTGAAAATTCAATTGAATTACAAAGAAACGGTTGGCAAGCAATTTTAGACAACTTTAAAAAATATACGGAATCAAACTGACAGCAAGAGAAAAATTGCCAACACCCGCACCTCTTGCACAGCTCATCGGTAATTGTTTAGCAACAATGTTATGTGGAATATATAGTCGAATTTTGTAGTTTTGTGTGAGTCGGGGCAATATGGGGGAGATGGGCAATTTTAGGACGACACGACAACGATGAGACAATTGATAGAAAAAATATTACCTACTGACGACAAGAAACGCAAATGGATAGCGGTCGGACTGACTGTTGTTATTTCGGGAATTCTGACACTTTGGGGCATTTACAGAATTGGACAATATGGAATTGCCCTGTTCATTTTGACGCCCCTTTTTATTGGTGCAGGCTCGACAATTTTATATGGACTTAAAAAAGAAATTACAAAACGAGAAGCTTGGTTAATCGGACTTTTGACACTTGGAATTTTTACGGCAGTACTTTTAATTTTTGCAATTGAAGGTATAATCTGTATTGCAATGGCTACACCTTTTGAACTTTTATTGACTTGGGTTGGTAGTTCAATTGGTTATGCAATAATCAACAAGTCACCCAAAAATGCACCGACAGCAATGTTAATTTTAATTGCTATGATTCCGACAATGGCTTTTATAGAAAAAGACAGCGAACCGACCTTGTCTTCAGTTGTAACTTCTATTGAAATTAACGCAGACCCGGAGACAGTATGGAACAATGTTGTTGAGTTTCCGCAACTTGATGAGCCAACAGAATTTATTTTCAAGATAGGAATTGCTTATCCAATCAACGCAAAAATTGACGGAACAGGAGTCGGTGCGGTTAGACATTGCAACTTCACGACAGGTAGTTTTGTAGAACCAATAACGGTTTGGGACGAGCCGCGACTTTTAAGGTTTGACGTGGTTGAACAACCTGCACCAATGAAAGAACTAAGTTTTTGGGACATTGACGCACCGCATTTACACGACTATTTTGTTTCTAAAAAAGGACAATTCAAATTGACAGCATTACCAAACGGCAAAACACTCTTAGAAGGGATGACTTGGTATTATCATGACATTAAACCGGCATTTTATTGGCAACTTTGGAGCGACCATATTATTCACAAAATTCACTACAGAGTATTGACACACATAAAGACGAACTCCGAGAATGAAAAGAAAGCCAACAGCCCATAACACGGGTTTCTCATCGGGCAGGCTGATGTGCAAATGGAAGAATAAACAGCTTTTACCTCCTCTATGATTCATGTTTGGATGGATAAGCAAAATTTTGTAGTTTTAAGGAAATGAATGTGAGTTGGGGCAATATGGGGGAGATGGGCAATTTTAGGACGACACGACAACCGGCAATGACAGAAAAAACTTTTGATATAAAACTATTAGACCTTCATTGGATAAAGGACGTTGACGACCCAACAGACCTTTGTGCACATGGACACGTTTTTGTTAAAATTGGGGACGAAGTTGTTGTGGACAAAGACAGTTTAGATGTGACAGTGAGTGCAACTGCTTTGTATTTAATGCGGACACTAAAAGACGATTATAAAAAAGACGACTATGCAAGTCAGTTACTTCCTTGTTGCGGACATTTTATAATTGCAGACAATGAAAAAGACTTTGTAAATATTTGTGGTTGCTCAAGCGGAATTGATTGGACAATTATTCATACAGATGACAACAAAATTAAACATATAACAGACAGTGGACAAGTAGCGATTATTGACAAAGAAGGTTATAAAAAAATAGTTCTTGACTTTGCAGACCAGGTTGAGAATTTTTATAAATCAAGTTTTCCAAAGACAATTCCAACAGACGACTTTGACAAGAAAGGTTACTTGACATTTTGGAAAGAATGGCGAAATTTACGAGATGAATGGAAATAAAAACACCATATAACATCGTATTGGCAATAGTTGGACTGATAGTTGTAAATTCAACATTAGTAATTCTATTGAAGTTTTATGCTAAATTTCCGCCACTGCGCTAAGCGCCAAAACGTTATGAGCAAGGCTAAAAGGAACAACAATGAAACGAGTATTTCACATCGGATTACTACTACTGATTATGTTTGAAGCAAAAACATATCATAACGAACGTTTACTACCTGACACTGTTGACTTTTGGGAAATAATACTAAACGGCAGAGAATTACTACCCACCAGGACACATAATGAGAAAACTCACGTCTTTGGTAATGCCACGTATATCCTTGACAGCATTTCTGACAAAGATTTACTGTATATACTATATTTTACGGACACACCTTGCTCGGATTGTCCCAGTAAAATCGAATTAAGGAATAAAAATGGAAATGTAATTAAGACTATGGAAAAAGCCTTTGACAATTCTCCCTTCCAGTTAACAGGAGTAGAAATCAAAAATCTATTATCAGACAGTGACGAAGTTTATATATATTTTACAGGTAAACATAAACATTGGAGACCTTGGAGATTATTGGGAATTGTAAAAATGGGTGGATGACACAAGTATACAAGAGACAACAAAGCACTGGCTATAACAGCACATTTGCAAAAGCGGCGGTTTCATGCTTCTATGACAGTGAAGTGCTAAATTCAAGCTTTGTGCATCTAATTAAGTTGAGTGGTAAAAATCCCGCCTTCGCAAAGCTGCAAAACATTATGGGGAATATTAGACAACAACTATGCAGACAGTGACAGAAGAATTAAAAATATCAATTGAGCGACTTTACACGACTTTCTCACGCTATCCATTCAGCTCGACAATGGACGGCTGTCCTTGTTGCGTTTCTGACACAGACAAAGAGAAAATTCACACTAAGCAACTTCGACAGTTAAACGGTGACGAACTTTCAAGATATACTTTTAAGGCAATAACAACTTGGGGCGACACGGACGACTTCAAACACTACTTACCACGCATATTTGAATTGCTTTCAACAACAGACTTTATTGTTGATACCTTTGTTGTTTTAGGCAAACTTGATTACGGTAAATGGACAACTTGGGCGGCAAAAGAGCAAAAAGCAATTCAGGACTTTTTGCTTGCTTGGTGGACAGACATGACGAAGAACAAAAGCTATTTTGACAAAGAGGCTTTTATTGAAATTTACAAATTACTTGGCGACATAGACCCATTACTTGATAAGTGGGTAATAACTTTTGAAGACAACAGTTTCAAAAACTTAATTGACTTACTGGATAACTATTATCACGACCTGACAAACAAAAGCAACCAGTTTAAAGAGATTGGCAAAGGTTCTATTGACAAACTACTCGTTTGGCTGAATAACAAACAAGGAATAATTGAAAAGGGCTTTTTCTACTATGAGAATATTGACAAGGAGTTTGCAGAAAAAATTTCTAATACACTTTATGTCATTGAACACTCAGCATGAAAGACAGCCCATAACACGGGTTTCTCATCGGGCAGGCTGATGTGCAAATGGAAGAATAAACAGCTTTTACCTCCTCTATGATTTCATATTTGGATGGATAGGCAAAGTTTTGTAGTTTTGGGGGAATGAGTGTGAGTCGGGGCAATATGGGAGAGATGGGCATAGTTTTATATAGATTATGAACTACGCAAAGTCAAACAATAGTAGGACAATCAGTTGGACGAAATTACCATACCATATCATTTGGCTATCCCAACAATAATGTGTGTTGTTGGACTTGTGGCGATTCTGGTTCATCACAAGAAACTCTTCAACAAAAACGGGTTATTATGGAGTAGCGTGACCGTCTTTCTAGTTTTGTATGCGCTCATTGTTGGTAGTGCTGCCTATAATGACATTTATTATCAGTGGGACTTAAACCGCTACGACTTAGACAAAGACGGCTTCTTCGGTGGACAAGAAATTACTAAAGAACAAGAAGTAGCTATGAACAGACAGATACATGATGTTGGACGCAATTTCTCATTTATCACAGGTTTTATTTTTGCAGGTATTATTTCGACCTTTGTTTATGTGTTAGGGAAGTTAATACTCATTGCTAGAAATAAGAAAAGACTTACAGGTTAAAAGGGTACTATTCAGACCGCTATTTAGCGGCACTTCGGGAGGTGGATTCCACAGCAAAGAATCACTAAAACACTATGTTTAGTCCGGCATAAGAGAAATTTCCCATGCTCCTGTTTGGATGGATAATCAAAATTTTGTAGTTTTGGGGAAATGAGTGGCGTTTTGCGTCAATACGAGAAGCATACATATATAGATTTGTAAAAGTACTTTATTGACAAATTGCCTTTGCATTTAGTAACTGCGCAAATCCGCCTCCGGTTATGGGTAATTTTATAAAAACTACAATGAAAATAGAAGAAACAGAAAAAGATAGCTTTTACTTAATGGTTGACTCTTTGAAAAAAAGTAGAAGAGCAGACCTTTCAGATATTAATAATGATGATGACATAATTGAAGAACTTTATGTTGACCCGTTAGATGGAGATTTTGTATTGAAATCTTGTCTTAGACCTAATACAACAATGTTAATTGGAAGAAAAGGAACAGGGAAGTCAACTATAATTGCCCGCCTCCAACACGAATACAGAAAAGATACTGACAAACTATCTCTATACATTGATGTTAAAACAATCTTCGAACAATCCAAAAATTTCACTTACGACTCGACACCATACAGAAATCTAATAACAAATACCGACCTTGAGAGATATTTAATCTACAAGACATTTCTTAAACAGATAATTGAACAAATAAAGTCAGAAGTAAAAACGAATACTTTAAAGTTCTTTTTAGCAAGTATTTCCAAAATATTTGGAACAGATAGAAAAACTTATGAAGTTGAATTAGAAAATATTTTTAATGAAATTGAAAAAAATGAATTTATAGACATTCAAATCCTAAAGGAAAAAAATATTAACCAATCAACTCAAAGAAATACTGAACAAAAAAGCACCTATGAGAGTGCGAGTAATTTTAACGTTTCACCTGACGGGGTTTCTTTAGGATTATCTGACAAATTAGGTAATTCTTCTTTGGAAGGTAACAACAACAGTTTAGAAGAAAAATACTCCGAAATACTTTTGAAATGTTTCAATCCAACACTTATACTTAACAATATTAAAACTCTTCTAAGCAAGATTGGCATCAAATACATTGTGATATGCTTAGACGACTTTTCAGAGATTGAAGAACGAGCAATGAAGGTTTTCGTTGATACAATTATTTCTCCATTAAACAATTGGTCAGACGAATACTTCAAATTCAAAATAGCGGCATATCCTGGTAGAATTTACTTAGGTGATATAGACCCACAAAAGATAGAGCAAATCAGACTTGACTATTATGACTTGTATCAATCACGAAGAGTTACTGATATTCAAGCAGAAGCCCAACGAAGTGTAAAAAAATTATTAACAACTAGAATTGAATACTTCTGCAAAAAACAAGCAGACTACTTCTTCGATACATCAAAAGTAACTTTGGATGATTATTACAAAATGCTTTTTGACATTACATCAAGTGTTCCAAGGAATGTTGGTTGGATTTTATGGTATTCTTATCAAAACAGCATTTCAAAAGACCAAAAAATCACTTTAAAAGATTTAGAGTTAGCTTCTGAAAAATACTTTATAGACTCAATTAATCCATACTTCTCTCAAAACAAGTTTATGAGAGAACCATTTAATATCAAACTAGAAAAGTATCATCTAAAAGAATTGCTTCAAAGCATAATTTCAGCTTCTAAAACAAACAAGAGAGAAATACCTAGTTTGGATTCTAAAATATTTCAATTAGACAAAGATAAACCACCAACAAGCCATTTTTATATTGACAACAATTTAGAAGAAATAATTTCTTCTCTAGAACTTCATTTCTTTATTACAAAATATAACGAGCAAAAGGACCAAGACAGCCAAAGCGTTATGAGTTTTTACTCGCTTAACTATGGTTTATGTATGAAAGAAGATATTTTCTATGGCAGGGGTAGTGATAGAAAATATGTTATTCAGAGACGTTTCAACTATACTGAAATTATTAAAAAATACATTTCATCCGCTAAGCAGATTAAGTGTCAAAATTCAGAATGCAACAAAATACATAGTTATGAAACATTACAAAGTCTTCTGCTTTTCAATATGCTTTGTCCAACTTGTAGAAAAGGAAATTGTGAAATTGAACACGTAACTGTTGACTTACCAATTGTTGCTGAAAACATTCAAATTCCTGAATTTGATATTAACCTTCTTAATTCTCTCAATATTGAAGCTCCTCAATATCCTTCTTCATTAGCTCAAGAACTAGATTGTACCTATCAAAAAGTTTCAAAACGCTCAATTAAACTTAAAGACTTGGGACTCATTGAAAGTGAGAAAAAGACAATGGATGCAAAAATTGGCGAACGGACCTACTACACTTTGACAGAAAAAGCTAAACAAACATATTTTGACGAAGGACAATAGAAGAACGGCACCAACACCCGCACCTCTTACCCAACTCATCGGTGATTTTTAAAAAAATAATAATGTCGGGGCAAAGTGTAGTCCTGTATCGTATCACACATTTCTATTTTGCAATAGTCATTCATTGAAAATATCTCATTAATTATTGGAATATCGGTATAAAACACGAAGAGCTGTCATTGACAGCTCTTCGTATAAAAAATACAATCAGAATATATCTCAGCCACCGCTTTTTGCATCGGTTTTTGCTTTTGGTACATAATAAAGTACCACACGGTCATTAAGGGTAAGATATTTATTGGCTACTCTTTTCAAATCTTCTTTTGTTACTTTATAGAATTTTTCTATTTCTGTATTAGCAAGATTAGCATTACCAAAATATGTATGGGCTTTTGCGAGCGCCATGCCTTTATCGAGCGCGCCTTTTTTATCATAAAGGAAACGAACTTCTGCAATGTTTTTTGCTTTCACAAATTCTTCATCTGTCACACCTTCGGCTTGAAGACGTTTAATTTCTTCGTCCATAGTTTTTTCTACGACTGATAATTCATTTCCGGGTGCAGCCACACCTATCATGGATATTCTGCCTGCATATTGCAAATCCCAATTAAATGCGCTTGCTTGCACCGCTACTTGATCTTTATCCACAAGACGTTGATATAAACGTGAACTTTCGCCCGATGCCAAAATATCATTCAACATTTGGAAAGCATACGCATCCACATCGCCCATTTTGGGTCCGCGATAACTTACGAACATTGCGGGTAATTGTGCTTTGGGGTCTTCGATAGTTTCGCGTGATGTGCCATTGTATGGCTCAAGAATAAATTTTTCACGAACAATATCTTTACCGCGTGGAATAGAGCCAAAATATGTATCAATAAATCCGCGAATTTGTTTGGTATCTATATCGCCTGATATAACAAGTGTGGCATTATTCGGCTGATAGAAACGATCGTAAAATTCTTGAAATTCAGGTATAGCCGCAGAGTCAATATGCTGTGCCGAGCCAATCGGAGTCCAAGCATACGAGCCACCTTGGAATAATAATTTATTGGACTTTTCATTCCATGTGCCATAAGGGCGATTATCATAGCTCATTTTACGTTCTTCTTTCACTACGCCGCGCTGAGTTTCCACTCCAATTTTATCAATGATAAGATTGCGCATACGCTGCGATTCTATCCACATAGGCAACTTGACTTCATGGGCAGGAACTTCCATGTGATACACGGTTTCATCGAAGGATGTGTAAGCATTGAGCCGTCCGCCGACGCCTTCGGCATATTTACTGATAGATGCTCGCGGAATATCTTTTGTGCCTTCAAACATTAAATGTTCGAAAAAGTGAGCAAATCCATTGCGCTTGGGATTCTCATCACGTGAGCCGACGCGATAATGAACAATGACCGCTGCTATGGGTGCTGATTTGTCCACATGAAGAATGCAGTGCAAACCATTGGGTAAATCGAACTCCTCATACTTAATTGGGTTCATCTGGGCAGTAGATTGATATGTGCCCGCAACCATACTGCATACCGTAATGGCATAGAGCATAAGGTGATTACGTAATTTCATACTGTTGAATATATTATGAATGAAACATGAATGTGCGTGTTACTATCACGAAAATTTGAATGCGAAGTTACACATTAGTCACCATTTTTAGCACTTCGGACAATGGTTAATGAGACTTTAACACAAAATAACAAGTCATAATCGGATTGCGGTGCGAGCTATTGTCCCAGCACATTATACACCGCTTACCCACTTCATAAAGTCCGTCCAAATCATTGACGGATAAGATTCGATGATATGCTTCATCGCCGATAATGATGTCAGTTTTCGGCTTTTTGTGTCAAAGTAATACCTATATGGTGCGCAATGTAGTTTCCCACTTTCTCTCTACTGATGTACATGAAATTGGGCTTTATGGGATGTATTCCATTGCTGCGCCGAACATAGTTTTACCGGGTGGAATATCTTCTCTGTAAATATATCATGTAACTGCCACCCCAAAAAATATGTGTCTGAAAACCTTACAAGTCTCGTTGCATCAGCTGTCCACTTGAATACAATCTTATGAAATGTAGTAATACATGCAGTAAATCCTGAAATATTGCAGACAATCAATAACATTGCTAAAATCAACTCTTACTTTTCAAGTGAAATAGTGACAGGACCATCATTAACTAAGGCAACATCCATCATAGCACCGAATATACCTTTTTTGACAGGGATTTGATGCTGTTCCGATAATTCCTTGCAAACAGCTTCGTAGAGAGGTTCAGCCATTTCAGGTCTTGCTGCATCAATATAACTTGGACGAAATCCTTTTTTTGCATCACCATATAATGTGAAATTCGATACAACAAGTACCGCACCGTCAATATCTTTGACTGAATGATTCATTTTTCCATCATCATCGGAAAAAATACGTAAATGTGCTATTTTGTGTGCCATCCATTCCACATGTGATTGTGTATCTGTATGGGTGATACCAAGTAAAACAAGTAATCCGCGTTCTATGGCAGCGACAGTAGTGCCCTCAACCGTCACAGATGCTTTATGTACTCTTTGAATAATTGCTCGCATAATAATTCACTCTAAAATTACATAGTATTTTATCGTATCGGTTCCCATTCTTTGGCAATTGATTTTCCTGTCATCATCACGGCAAGCGCATTGATAGTCCAATTCCAGAGTAATTTTATATAACCGTATTTCCTGAAACGCCGAGGAGATTCATACACCACTAATTCCGGTGCATAATGGACTTTATGATGATGGGCAATTCGACGAAATAAATCGAAGTCCTCGCCGGCGGATACTGTCGGATTATAACCACCTAAATCATGAAATACATCGGCACGTATTATTTGACATTCACCGCGTCCCATACCTATGCCGAGTACATTCACAAAAAAGCGAATATAATTATTGAAAAAACCATGAAATGCCGCATCGCTCCATGTGCGTTCCGACGGTAAAACATGCACGGAACAAGCTAATGCCGCCGATGAAGGAGAAGGATTTTCTGCCCATTGTGCTATATATCGAATAAAGGGTTCCGGATTTTCTATAATAGTATCCGCATTGATAAAAAGCAATATTTTCCCTTGAGCATGATGCGCCCCCGCATTGCGCCCTTCAGCTATGGTTTGACGTTCTTTTTTTGAATGAATAACGATATTGTCGGTAAATTGACGGGCAATGGAAATAGTATTATCCGTGCTGCCGCCATCGCTGATAATAAGTTCTAAACGATAGTGTTGTTGCAATGTCGGTGAAAAACAACGCAAGGTTTTTTCTAATAATTTTTCTTCCTGTAATGTAGGAATAATAACGCTGATACATGGTGTGATTGCTGTGTGCGAAACTGAATTATCCATGAGAATTATACAAGTAACAAAAAATAACGAGGGCTGAACATAGTATATAATTATGACCATACGAACATGATATTCCCTTCGGCATTCAATGACCGAAAGGAATATCATGAAAAAAAACGAATAATTACACTTCTTCAACAATAATGGTTGGAATTACTGTTTCTTTTTTTATGAGCGCCGGAAAATATGCCACAACATCACTTGGCTTGGGTCTGCCGCCGGCAAAACCCGTCACACTTGGCGGACCTGTCAAAATAAGCGGCGCAATTTCTTTACCGAAGCGTTCAACGGACGCATAATCGCGGGAACGCACACCTATGCGCATCATCACTTCATTGGGTTCGATGACTTGTGCCAATGGACCATGGCAAGCATTCATTCCCACATA
>JAFLBY010000044.1 GCA_017302855.1 Candidatus Kapaibacterium sp. | reverse complement strand
CATCGGACAATGGAAAAGACATGATGTACAAAAAGGTGACCGCAACTCCATCATCACATCATTCAACCGCAACTTCACATCACGCAATGACGGCAACCCCGAAACCCACGCCTTCGTCGCATCGCCCGAAACCGTCATAGGATTCGCGCTCACAGGCGACCTCACCGTGGACTTCACCAAACAGCCCATCAACGGCATAGCACTCAACCCACCCATCGGCACAGAACTACCCCAAGGCGGATTCGTACCCGATGCAAACGGATTCGTAGCTCCTGCCGAAGACGGATCAGCAGTCCAAGTCGTCATAGCACCAGATTCCAACAGACTACAAAAACTCGAAGCATTCAAAGCACCAAACCCCGAAGAATACAACAATATGCCCGTACTCATCAAAGTAAAAGGCAAATGCACCACCGACCATATCTCCATGGCAGGACCTTGGTTACGTTTTCGCGGGCACTTAGACAATATCTCCAACAATATGCTCATCGGCGCAATCAACTACGCCAATGACACAGCAAACTCCGTCAAAAACATCTTCACCCGCGAATACAACGAAGTGCCTGCCGTAGCACGCGACTACAAAGCACGCGGCACAGCATGGGTAGTCATCGGCGAAGAAAACTACGGCGAAGGATCATCACGCGAACACGCAGCAATGGAACCGCGATTCCTTGGCGGCAAAGCCATCATCGTCAAATCCTTTGCGCGAATCCACGAAACAAATCTCAAAAAACAAGGCATGCTCCCACTCACCTTTGTCAACCCAGCGGACTATGACCTCATACGCGAAGACGACAAAGTATCCATAGACATAGCAACTCTCAAAACCGGTGAAAACATCAATCTCACTATCAATCACAGCGATGGCACCACACACACCATCGAGCTAAAACACACCATGAACCAACAACAAATAGGATGGTTCAAAGCAGGTAGCGCACTCAATCTCATCGCAGGAAGATAAGCAATTCACACAACAGCCGAAGTAGAGACTAAACACTATACTTCGGCTGTTTCTTTATACAGTCTAAAAGACTTTACTATGATTACCCTCTATGTCAATAACTTCCGTGGTTTCAAGGACACCTATATTCCCCTGAAAGATGTAAATTTCTTTGTAGGTGAAAATAGCACAGGAAAGACATCTATACTGAGCTTAATCGAACTTTTATCTAATTCTGATTTTTATGAGCAATGTGATTTTAGATCAAAAAGTGGGTTCGATTTAGGACATTTTCAAGAGTTAACAACAGAAAGTTACTTTGATGTTGGGTTTTACAGAAACAATATAAGTGATGAAAGAAATGACGAAGATATTTTATCTTTCATGCCTTCGTTTATTGCTCGTTTTGTTGCCGATGATGACAATGCTCCTGTCATTTCGAAACTCATATTTGATTTTGACAGCTTTGTCGCCTCATTACAAGTCAAAAATAGAAAGCGAAACATAAAAATTCTTAATGAAATCAACAAAACCGGGGTGGACAGGTTCCAATTACTTTTGAAAGAACATAATTCTCAAAAGTCTGTAGGATATAAAATGTTTGACGAAAAAGGTTACAATGAACACTTAGAGAAAAATAATGGGTACTTTACTTCTATACAGGGTGCAAGATTTGCCGTAATCTTAAATATTAGTAAATTGGACATACCTCACAATATTAAGGCACCACTTTCTAGGCTCTTTAATAATTTGAGGTTTCAAAACTTGGTATGGATTTCCCCCATACGATCTAAACCGGAACGCACCTATGACCGCAGATCACGTGAATATTCTCCCGAAGGAAAACATATACCCTACATTTTATTAGATATTGAAGAAAAGGGCGAAAAAAAAGGAAAAGATCTTACTCATTCGATGAATCGCTTTGGTAAAGAAAGTGGACTCTTTAACAGTGTACATGCCAAAAAGTTTGGGGATGAAAAAAATGCTCCATTTGAAATTCAGATTGAGATTGACAATGATTCACACAGAAAAATAACGAATGTCGGATACGGTGTTTCTCAAGCACTGCCTATAGTCATCGAAATCCTCAGCAGAATCAAAAATACATTCTTCGCAATTCAACAGCCGGAAGTACATCTCCATCCCAAAGCACAAGCCGCCGTTGGTGAGTTTATTCACAATCAAGTCATTGAATCCAATCATAAATTCGTTATCGAAACACACAGCGACTTCATGATTGATAGATTCAGAATTGCACAAAGAAAATCTCGGAACAAGGTAACATCTCAAGTAGTTTATTTCGAACGAACACAACAAGGGAACAAACTTATCTGCTTAGAGCTTGATGAAAACGGACTCTATCCTGATAATCAACCCGAGAGCTTCCGAGAATTCTTTATGAACGAAGCAATGGCATTATTGGAGATGTAGCATGTGTATAATTATTGATACAAATACATTTACCAAAGTCTTCAAACATGATAATGCAGAACACCCTAATTTCAAACCGGTCTATGATTGGATAATCCGAAATAAAGGATACCTTGTCATTGGGGGATCAAAGTACAAGCAAGAACTCGGATTGA
The DNA here is from genome assembly GCA_017302855.1 of Candidatus Kapaibacterium sp. GTDB lineage: Bacteria > Bacteroidota > Ignavibacteria > Kapaibacteriales > UBA961 > UBA2353. Next base: position 19,671 of record JAFLBY010000044.1, on the reverse strand, counting down.
TAAAAAGTAACGTCGGAAAACCCAGATTAAAGGCATTACCAATACTTTTAGAACTGGAAAAAAAAAACATTAAGATTACCAACATTGATGATGAAAAAGTTGACAAATACCAACAATCAATCCAACATAAAATAAATTCGCCGGATTTTGATGACCCACATATCATTGCATTGGCAGTAATAAGCAAGTGCAAATTGATATGCACAAGTGAAATCAGAGCTCTACCCTTCTTTTCCGACAAATCACTTTATCCAAAGAACTTTAAGTTACCAAACACATATCGTGGCACACGTGATAAACAGAAATTAACAACAAACTGCCTTAAACCTTGTAAAGAATTAAACCGCAAACAAAAAAAGTAAGAATCCAACAACAAATAGGATGGTTCAAAGCAGGAAGCGCACTCAACCTCATCGCAGGAAGATAAGCAAGCAACAAAACCAAACATCACAACGGGCATCGTCACACGACGATGTCCGTTTTTATTTCTACCCCCAACCAAAAACCACACACATCCAAAAAAACTTCTCCCCCATTTCGGGGGAGACACAGAGGGGGCAAAAAAACAAAAACCACGTCCAACAACACCATACGCAGCACCAGAAAGAGCGTATGCAGCACCATCAAAAGAGTATGCAGCACCATCAAAAGAGTATGCAGCACCAGAAAGAGCGTACGCAGCACCATCAAAAGAGTACGCAGCACCATCAAAAGAGTAAAAATCATCAACAAAAGCTCTTTTTACTCATTCTTACCCTCTTTTTACATAAAACACGGCTTTTTTGCATATTTCTACCCTTTTTTTACAAATCACTACTTTATTTCTACTCATTCTTACTCTCTTTTGATAAAGAACACAGCTTTTGACATATCAATTTTGATTCTTTTTACTAAGTTTGTGTCATATATTACTACGACATTGATTCTAATGACACAATCAATGCCCTTTGTTATATAAAAAACCGTTTGGGTGATATGGAAAATAACCTATATCATAAACCTGAACATACTGTTTGCAAAGAAACTGTAACATTTTGCAAAAAAAATAATCGTTACAGAAAAGAAATTAACGCATATTTCATATACTTTCAAGGATACTGCGATGGAAAGCCTAAACAATCGCACTTACATTATGCCCGAAGCGGATATAAAGCCCTTTTTCACTGCTGCATCTGTTGTTGCGAGCAAGAGATTCCTTCATACTCTCTTAGGACTTGGGAACAACAAAACCATAACAGCATTCATTGCCGTAATCTGCTTTCTCATGGCAGCCAACATCAATGCCCAAACTCTTGAGTGGGTAAAATCTACCGGAGGAGGCGAAGACGATGAAGGAAAATCCATAACAGTTGATGCTACTGGCAATGTATATATCACGGGGTTTTTTAAAAATTCTGTAGATTTTGATCCCGGACCTGATGAGAAGAACCTACATTCGGTTGGAGCACGAGACATTTTTGTACAGAAATTGGATGCTAATGGAAATTTCCTCTGGGCGAAATCTTTCGGGGGGAAAGGTGAAGATTTGGGTGTTTCAATTGCCCTTGATGAGGCGAGTAATGTTTATATCACAGGGGGTTTTGATGACACTGTTGACTTTGACCCGGGAATAGGAGTGACGAATCTAACTGCTGTTGGTAAAAAAGACATTTTCATTCAGAAATTGGATGCTAATGGAAATTTCCTCTGGGCGAAATCTTGCGGGGGGAATAGCTCCGACCAAGGTAAATGTATTTCCATTGACACTCGGGGTAATGTCTATACTACCGGCTCATTTATTGACAAAGTAGATTTTGACCCCGGCACAGGTGTAGCTGTCCTTTCTTCCGAAGGTGAAACCGATGTTTTTGTGCAGAAATTGGATGCAAATGGAAATTTCCTCTGGGCGAAATCTTGTGGAGGCAAAGGCGGTGATGTGGTGAATTCCATCGCAATAGATAAAGAAAGCAATGTCTATACCACAGGAACTTTTAAAAGTTTCTTCAATTATGCTGCTGACTTTGACCCGGGACCTGATTCGATGAAGTTAGCTTCGGCAGGCGAACAAGACATCTTTATTCTGAAATTAGATGCAAACGGTAATTTCCTCTGGGCGAAATCTTGCGGTGCAGAATATTATGACAATAGTATGAGCATCGCTGTTGACGACAAGGGAAATGTCTATACCACAGGATTATTTACAGGTATAGTAGATTTTGACCCGGGAATCAATGTGATGAAGCTATCTTCCGAAGCAAACCTAGTAGGACAACATGATATGTTTATTCTGAAATTAGATGCAAATGGAAATTTTATATGGGCAAAATCTTGCGGTGGGAAGCATTCTGAAGCAGGACTTTCGATAGCTATTGATGAAGCTGGCAATGTATTCACAACGGGATATTTTGGACATGAAGTAGATTTCGATCCGGGAACAGGAGTGACAAATCTTTATGCTATTAGAGAAACTGATATTTTCATTCAGAAATTAGATTCTAAAGGAAATTTCCTTTGGGCGAAATCTTGTGGAGGAAACGCTTCTGAATTGGGAAATTCTATCACTGTGGATAAAAAGGGAAATGTCTTTATCACTGGGTACTTTAGTGATGAAATAGAATTTGAATTAGGATCTTCTGAGATAAATATTTCTGCATTAGGAAAAGACTTTTATATTCTTAAACTGAAATAAGTAATTAGATTGTACTATTCATATCGACACATTTTTATTTACGCTTTTTATCATCAAACATTATTTTTTCCCAATATATTTAAGGATACTGCGATGGAAAACATGATTAACAGGACTTATAATATGTCCAAAGCGGACATAAAGCCATTTTTCCCTGCTGATTCTGTTGTTGTGAACAATGGATTCCTTCATACTCTCTCAGGACTTGGGAACAACAAAGCCATAACAGCATTCATTGCTGTAATCTGCTTTCTCATGACAGCCAACCTCAATGCCCAAACACTCGACTGGGTAAAAACTTTTGGAGGAATAGGTGATGATTTCTGTGAATCCATGGTTATTGATGCTGTCGGCAATGTTTATACAGTAGGGGGTTTTCAAAATACCGTTGATTTTAATCCGGGAACAGATTCAATGATGCTATCTTCGCTCGGGTGGAGAAATATTTTCATTCAGAAATTGGATGCACAAGGCAATTTCCTCTGGGCGAAATCTTTCGGGGGAAAAGGTAATGATTTTGGGAGGGGCATTGCTCTTGATGCGGCGAGTAATGTTTATATCATAGGTGGCTTTGATGACACTGTTGACTTTGACCCCGGAATGGGAGTGACGAAACTAACTGCTGTTGGTAAAAAAGACATTTTCATTCAGAAATTGGATGCTAATGGTAATTTCCTCTGGGCAAAAGCTTTTGGAGGTCGTGATTATGACGCAGGCACTTCTATCGCTGTTGATGCTGATGGCAATGTTTACACAACAGGATACTTTATTGATACAGTTGATTTTGACCCGGGTCCCGATTCGATGAAAATTTCTGCTGTCGGTTTATGGGATTCGTTTATTCAAAAATTGGATGCAAATGGTAATTTCCTCTGGGCGAAATCTTTCGGGGGGAATAATGAAAGTTATTCATTTTTATTAGCAATTGATGCCAAGGGAAATGTCTATACTTCAGGAAATTTTACTGATTCTATAAGATTCGACCCGGGAACGGGAGTGAAAAATCTTTCAGCGAAAGGTGATGAAGATGTTTTTATTCTGAAATTTAATGATAAAGGAAACTTACTTTGGGCGAAATCTTTCGGGGGGAAATCAAATGATTATTCACAATCTATCGCTTTTGATGATAAAGGTAAAGTTTATACCATAGGAAGTTTTAGTGAAGTTATTGACTTTAACATGGGAAATGATACAGTGAAGATTTCAGCTGTTGGTGCATCAGATATTTATATTCAGAAAATGGATGCCGATGGAAATTTTATCTGGGCAAAATCCTTTGGAGGGAATTTAAGCGACGGAGGGAGTTCCATCGCCATTGACAATAAAGGCAATATCTTTACCACAGGTTCTTTTCGAGAATCCGTTGATTTTGACCCGGGAATAGGTATGGCAAATCTTTCTGCCATTGGAGAATCTGACATTTTCATTCAGAAATTAGATGAAAATGGTAATTTTCTCTGGGCAAAATCCTTTGGAGGGAATTTAAGTGACGGAGGGAGTTCTATTGTCATTGATACTGTAGGAGATGTTTTTACTACAGGAAGTTTAAGAGGAACCGTTGATTTTGATCCGGGGACGGATGTGAAAAATCTCACATCTGTAGGCGGAGAAGACATTTTTGTGCATAAAATGAAACAAACGGCGACGAGTGTGGCGGATATGGGCAATGGTATTGATATTTCTCTTTATCCCAATCCGAGTAATGGTTTTATTCATATTGCTTTAAACGATGCTGTCGGCGAAGCGGCTATTACGGTCACTGATTTGCAAGGAAAAATAATTCACTCCGAACAAATGAGCGCAGCCACTAAATCAAGCATGGATATTCAAGCTCCGAACGGTGTGTATTTTATTCATGTCAAAACCGCAAAAGGACAAAGTATCATGAAATTTATCAAAGAATAATTATCCTTTACTTTTTCCAAAATTTTATTGTTTGAGCGAAGAACATATTTTTCTGATTATTTTGCAAATAAATTATTATTCTGACATTACGCTCTTTATCATCAAACATTATTTTTTCCTAATATATTCAAGGATACTGCGATGGAAAGCCTAAACAATCGCACTTACATTATGTCCGAAGCGGACATAAAGCCCTTTTTCCCTGCTCAATCTGTTCTTGCGAGCAAGAGATTCCTTCATACTCTCATAGGACTTGGCAACTACAAAGCCGTAACAACTTTCATTGCTGTAATCTGCTTTCTCATGGCAGCCAACATTAATGCCCAAACTCTTGAGTGGGTAAAAGTTGTTGGCGGAAATGGTTTTATCAAAGGTAATTCCATAGCAATTGATGATGATGGTAATTTTTATATAACGGGTGTTTTTCTAAACACCAATGATTGGGAAAAACCTGGTAGTCTGTTTACATTAGATGGAGGTAAAATTTTTGTGCAGAAATTGGATGCTAAGGGTAAATTCCTTTGGACTAAATTTTTTGGGGGCAATAAATGTGACAAAGGTAATTCCATAGCGATTGACGAGGGCGGCAATATCTATACAACAGGGTACTTTAATGACATTGTAGATTTTAGCCCAGGGGTCGATTCGATGAAACTAGCTTCGGCTGGTGAAAATGATGTTTTTATTCAAAAATTAGATAAAAATGGTAATTTCCTTTGGGCTAAATCTTTCGGGGGGAAACTTCATGACAAAGGAAATTCTATCGCTGTTGATGAAATCGGTAATATCTTTACAACAGGTACATTTCAAGATACTGTTGATTTTGACCCCGGAAAAGAATCAATGAATCTTTATGCTTTAGGTAATGACGATATTTTTATTCAAAAATTAGATAAAAATGGTAATTTCATCTGGGCAAAATCTTTTGGTGGGAAACTTCATGACGAAGGAACTTCTATCGCTGTTGATGAAATCGGTAATATCTTTACAACAGGTACATTTCAAGATACTATTGATTTTAAACCCGGAAAGAATTTTACGCATTTATCATCCGCTGGAGAAAGTGACATTTTCATTATGAAACTAGATGCTAACGGCAACTTTCTGTGGGCAAAATCTTTTGGGGGAAAAATGTCTGACAATGCTACTGACTTAGCAATTGATGGTGCGGGCAATGTCTATTCAACAGGTACATTTATGGGTTTCGTTGATTTTGACCCCGGGAAAGATTCTATGAAGATGACCGCAGTTGGCATACGAGACATATATATTCAGAAATTGGATACACACGGAAATTTACAATGGGTAAAAACCATTGTTGGTAAAGGTTGTGACAATGTCAATTCTATAGTAGTTGATGGTGTAGGCAATGTTTATACAACAGGATATTTTAACGAAGGCTTTATCATTCCAGAAACAGGCGCAATTTTGGTTAGCTCGACAGATCCTGACACTTTTATTCAGAAGTTTGATGCACAAGGAAACTTGCTCTGCTTTAATACTTTTGGCGGTAATGATTATGAAGACTACGCAAATTCGATTGCCATTGATAATAAAGACAATGTATTTACAATAGGATATTTTAGTGGTACTGTGGATTTCGACCAAAAAAAAGATGGAATTAAATTAACGGCTGGCGGTGGTAGTGACCTTTTTGTTCTTAAACTGAAGTAAGCAATTAGATCGTACTATTCAGATTGACAAATTTTTGTTCAGATTATTTATCATCAAACATTATTTTTTCCCAATATATTCAAGGATACTGCGATGGAAAGCCTAAACAATCGCACTTACATTCTGCCCGAAGCGAACATAAAGCCCTTTTTCCCTACTACATCTGATATTGCAAGCGATAGATACCTTCGTACTCTCTCAGGACTTGGCAACAACAAAGCCGTAACAACATTCATTGCCGTAATCTGCTTTCTCATGGCAGCCAACATCAATGCCCAAACACTTGAGTGGGTAAAAACTTTTGGCGGAAAAATTGATGATGGTGGCAAGTCCATCGCTGTTGACGGCATGGGGAATGTCTATACAATTGGATCTTTTCAAAACAACGTTGACTTTGACCCCGGGCCTGATACAATGACTCTAACTACAGTAGGATTTTATGATATATATATTCAAAAATTTGATGCCAAGGGTAATTTTCTTTGGGCTAAATCTTGTGGTGGGGATACATATAATGCGGGCAACTCGATTGCTGTTGATGCAGCAGGTAATGTCTATACAACAGGATATTTTCAAAGCACTATTGACCTTGATCCCGGACCTGAAGAAGTGAATGTAACAGCAGTCGGAGGGTCGGATATTTTTATTCTGAAATTGGATACTAAAGGAAACTTTGTTTGGGCAAAAACATTTGGTGGGATTGGCGCTGATGTAGGCAATGCCATCACTGTTGATGCTGCCGGTAATGTCTATGTCACCGGATTTTTTCGGAATACTATAGATTTTGATCCGGGAATAAATGTAACTAACTTATCTGCCGTGGATGGAACGGATATTTTTGTCTTGAAATTGGACACTAAAGGAAATTTTTTCTGGGCTAAATCCTATGGGGGTAAAGGGGCTGATATTGGGTATTCCATCATTGTTGATGTTTCACGCAATGTCTATACATCAGGGTCTTTTTCTGACAATGTTGATTTTGATCCGGGAAAAGAGGTGATGGATATTACGGCTGTTGGTCTTAATGATTTTTTTGTTCAAAAGTTAGATGCACAAGGCAATTTTCTTTGGGCTAAATCTTGTGGTGGAAATAGATATGATTATGGGCATTCCATCGCAATTGATGCTGCGCGCAATGTCTATACAACCGGGTATTTTCAAGATACCGTTGATTTTGATCCGGGACCTGATTCGATGAAACTTATTGCTGTTGGAAATTCTGATGTTTTCATTCAGAAATTAGATGCGTCGGGTGGATTGGTCTGGGCTAAGTCTTTTGGCGGAAATGGTGGTGACGAAGGTTATTCCATAAATGTTGATGCTGCCGGTAATGTCTATACGATTGGATCTTTTGCATCAACAACCGACTTTGATCCGGGAGCAAATACTCTGAACTTAACATCCGAAGGTAACTCTGATGTATTTATTCAGAAATTAGACGGAAAGGGAAATTTTGTCTGGGCAATTTCCTTTGGTGGAATCACCTTCGATGTTGGCTATTCCATTGCTGTTGATTCTAAGGGCTATATTTATTCTACAGGGTTCTTTGAAAATACCGTTGATTTTGATCCGGAAATGAATGTGGAAAATTTAACTTCGCTCGGTGAAGATGATATTTTTGTGCATAAAATGAATCAAACCGCTACCGGTGTGACAGATATGGGCAATGGTATTGATATTTCACTTTATCCCAATCCAAGTAATGGTTTTATTCATATTTCTTTGAACGAGGCTGTCAGCGATGCAGCTATTACTGTCACTGATTTGCAAGGGAAAATAATTCACTCCGAACACATGAGCGCAGCCACAAAATCAAGCATTGATATTCAAGCTCCGAACGGTGTGTATTTTGTTCATGCCAAAACCGCAAAAGGACAAAGTATCATGAAATTTATCAAAGAATAATTAACGCTTACTTTTTCCAAAATTTTATTGATTGAGCAAAAAAAATTAGTTTATTTTTGAATATAGCTCATAATAAACATTACAACATTTCAATCGCACCAAAATTCTTCAGTTGCTTATTCAGAATTTCTCCATCACCGCACACAGCAATCGTCATTTTTTCGGGTGTTAAATATGTTTGGGCTATTGATAGTAAAAAATCGGGCTGAATGGTGCGTATTATTTCATTGCGTTGTTGGAAATATGTGAGCGGCACACCATGAATTTCACAAAATTGAGCAAGGTATGCTCTTTGTTTAGGAGTTTCGGCAGAAAAAAGCGTTTTCCCGATGATGGATTGTTTTTGTCTTTCTAATTCATCATCGGGTATTGGTTCATGGTGTAATCTTCGTATTTGTTTGAATATCTCTTGAATGGCATCTTCGGTCACTTCATTGCCGACACTAGTTAAACAAAAGAGTGCAGCTCCTTGCAAGGCATCGTCAATAAAGCATCCCGCTCCGTATGTGTAAGCTTTTTCTTCGCGTAATGCCATAGTAAGCCGCGTGGAAAGTCCTTCCCCACCCAAAACAGCAGTAAGTAATCGTAAAGCGATAAAATCGGGGTGATGTTTGCCGGGAACATGCAAGCCGGTAATGATAGTTGATTGCAGTGAGTTATTTCTGTGTATGGCAATGATACGGTTGTGGGATGGATTGGTTAATGGGCTAATATTTTTTTTGTTGACTTCTACGGCATTGAGTTGCGGAAACAGCTCATCAATAGCATTGAGCACTGCTTCGGGTTGAATATCGCCGGCGGCAACAAAGAATCCATTCCGTGAAAGAATGTCATTATGCCACTGATGACAATGTTCGGGTTGAATATCTTGAATTGCTTTTTTTGAACCATACCATTGCACTTCATAGGGGTGACCCGCATATAAACGGCTTTCGGCTGCTTTGAACGCTATTGCTTGGGGATCATTTTCAGTTCTTTCTATGTCTGCATATATTTTAATTTTGAGTTTATCGGATTCATATTGTTGGAAAGCAGGTTGCATCACGCATTCTGCCATCAGACGCACGGCATCGTTAAAGTAACGAGAAAGTATATTGATGGAAATGGTCATGATATCGCGTTCGATGGAAGTATAAAGCGAACCGCCCCATGTTTCAATGGTGTCAGCTATGTGTTGTGCAGTGCTGTTGTGCGTTCCTCTTGTGAGCATTTTTGAAGCAAAATAACCAAGACCGGGCTGCCCGTCAGTATAACCCATACGTAAAGTAAGTAAAAAAAAAGCAAGTGGTTGCGTATGGTCTTCGATACAATATAGCCGAATCCCTTTGGCAGTGATATGAAGAGCCGGAATCATTGGCTGATATGTCGAGTTATGTTCAATTGAAGGTGGAATGGCTCTGTTCATAGTGTTTTGTTTTATGTTAATGTTCGGCAAAGTAACGAAAATTTAATGAGAAAAAGATATAATGTTCTGAAAAATCGAAAAATTTAGTGCAATCCCTTCATTTCACATTAGACGATGGCGCGAACAGTTTTTAGTGATATATTTGACGATGTATTCGTGGATTGTAATCGAACAGGTAGAACACATCTTGTCATCGCCGTTGTTTATGTCACATTGTTTGATGAAACATGTACATAAAAAAATATAAAATCCAAAATGGGAACTTTTTTGAACAATCGAGGTATAGATGGTTCCCGAAATAACAAACTGTGGAGCAAGAAAATGGAATCAGTTATATTCAGCGTAGATGTCGAAGCATGGTATGATGCAAGTGTGATCAAAACAATGCAACCATGTTTGAACACGGAAAAATGCACAGACAGAGTATTAGAACCAATGCTGTGGCTGCTTGATACATTAGATACCTTCGGCGGAAAAGCAACATTTTTTGTGCTTGGTCGCATAGCAAAAAAGTATCCGAATCTTGTTAAAGAAATAGTGCACCGTGGGCATGAGTTAGGCTCACATGGTTTTGAACATATTCCATTGACACAACGCAGTATTACAGAAACATTCGATGATCTAACCTTATCAAAAAACATTATAGAACAGATATCCGGCAAAACAGTGAAGGGATACAGAGCTCCTTGTTTTTCTATCACAGCCAAGAATATGCAAGTGTATGAATCACTTGCACAAGCGGGCTATGCTTATGATTCATCGGTATTTCCATTTTCACTTCATCCACAGTATGGAGTATCCGATGTCCCACTTGCCCCTTACTATGCGCATGAGCAAATTCTCGAATTTCCATTATCTTGCATTTCATTACTTGGTTTGAGATTCCCTTGCAGCGGAGGCGCATATTTTCGCTTATCACCTTCATTATACACAAAAAGGTGTATGTCTGCTATAACACAAAATAACCGACCGTTTGTTTTTTATATTCATCCGTGGGAATTGGACGATGCACAGCCGCGCGTTGGTTCATTTTCATTGAATTACATACGTCATTACTCTTTTTTATCCTCCACAAGAAAAAAAATTATTTCATTATTAGAAAACGTAAAAACTGTGTCTTTTGAACAATGGATACAACAGAGCAATCACATATTATCGCTTCGGTGAACATACTAATAAACATTGATTTTTATTAGTGAACCAACGTTGCTCGGCAACATATCCGCTTCCTTTTATCACGACAGTATTACCAGCTGCATGAAGCACCGACAAAGCACTACGTGTACTCATTCCTCGAACATCAGGGCGAGTATTGAGAGAATCTTGTGTTTGTTTTTTTGTTCTAACGGTGACAATAATTGGAGAAGACCGTGGTGCAAGCAGACCGGCAGAGGGCGATTGCGTAATGACAATACCTTGTTCGGGAGAGTGGTAAAGATGTATGCCGGCTTTTTCAGCAATTTCTTTTGCTTTTGCGACAGACATTCCTCGCAATTCGGGCACAATGACAGAATCTTTTACGGCTTCTTTTGCAGCAATTGCAGAAGTAACGGCAATTCTTTTTGCACTAATCCAACGAGAGGCAATTCTTCTGAAAATAGGAGCAGCAGTCATACCGCCATAAATATTGGTCATTGGTTTATCGAGCATCACTATCATTGCCAAACGAGGAGCATCGGCCGGAAAATATCCGACAAATGAGGCAGTGTACGCTGAGCGATTATATTCACCATCCACCAATTGTTGTGCAGTTCCTGTTTTTCCTGCTATCAACATTCCGGGAATATGCGCTTGTTGAGCTGTCCCCTTCTCCACAACACCTTGCAACATTTGTGTTACTATTGCTGCTGTCTTTTCCGAAACCACTTGACGAATTTTTTGGGGTGATTGCTGTTCGATAATTTCGCCTTCATCATTGAGTATAGATTTCACCAAAAATGGCTTCATCATTACACCTTTATTAGCAATGGCAGAGTATGCATTAAGTGTTTGTAATGCCGTTGAGGCAAGTTGATAACCATAGGACATAAATATCTTGGTTGAGCCATCAAATTGTCGGGGCTTTTTCAATTTACCTTTTACTTCACCGGAAATATCAATACCTGATTCTATACCATACCCAAAATCACGTGCATACTTATAAAAGACATCATTGGAAATTTTTTGAGAAATTTTAGCAAATACCACATTGCTCGATTGCTCCAATGCCTCCGCAAATGTTACTTTACCTACGGGATGGGAATCCTTGACTTCCACATCGCCATAACGCCATACGCCTGACTCACCGGACACCGTATCATGTGGTGCAATCACGCCTTCTTCTATTGCAGCTGCAGCAGTAATAAGTTTAAACGTAGAACCGGGTTCATACATATCCGTAATTGCTCGAAGTCGCATAGTTTCTGTTTCTGCTGCTTCCGGAAAATTGGGATTAAATGAAGGTGAGGACGCTAATGCAAGGATTTCGCCCGTGCTTGGTTCTATGGCGACGACTGTACCGGAACTTGCTCCGGATTCTTCGATTCCGTTGCGTAATTCATACTCGGCAATTCTTTGCAATTCTAAATCAAGCGTAGTCATAACCGAGCTGCCATTAATAGCAGGTACTGTTGGGAAGTCCACCATAGGTCGAATATTGCCCCGTCCGTCACGAAGTAAAATTTTCTGACCTTTCGTTCCACGCAGAAGTTGATCAAAAGAAAGTTCCAATCCATTAAGTCCCTTATTATCAACATTAGTACAACCAATCACCTGAGAGCCTGTTTCGCCATAGAGATAGGTGCGACGAGGCTCTTTTATTCGAATCAAGCCGGGATCTTGTAAAGTATCCAATGACTTTGTATCAAAATAGCCATTACGCAAAAGCCATAGAAATGAACCTTTGGCTTTACCGAGTTTCTGACGCCATAACTGAATGCTGTCGCCTGTAACTTGACTTAAAATCCGTGCAAGTTCTTCGGGATTTTTTATCATCGTTGGATCTGCGGCATACGAAGTGCTGCGAATTGTAATCGCAAGTGGCTTTAAAGAACGATCATAAATTATACCCCGCTCGGGTTTCATTTCAACTCTAAATTCGTATTGGCGGCGAGCAAGTTCGCTATAGGTATCGGCTTGAACAACTTGTATGACAAATAATCGGACCGCAAGAGCAGCAAAACCAAGAAGGAGTACTATGGTAAGTACACCAATTTTCCAATATGGATAACTGCGTGTTACTTGCTTTTCTTCGGATGTAGTGTTGTGTATCATAAAAACGAAAAACTTACTGCAAAACTTGTGGTGCATTCTGGTTGGGAACCATACCTAATTTTTCTTTAGCGATAGTTGTTATTCGCTCAGCCGATTGCAAGCGGGCAATAGATTCTTCCAACCGTCTGCTTTGATAAAGCAAGGAATCATGTTTTTCCTCAAGTTTCGGTATGCGGCGCAATAAGGTATTGACAGATATAACATTACTCACATAAAGCACCATAAAAACTGCACTCATTCCTAAAAGCCCGAAGATACTCCATCTATTTAACAAACGGCGCGTTTGCACAATGGCGGCGGTTTCCTTTTTATGTACGGTCATGGGTCCCCTTCTTAATCTGCGCTGCAAAATTACGAATGAAGCTTACGAAATGATATGAAGATTGTGAAAATACCCATAATTTGCATCTATAATTTTACAAAATCAAGAAAATAACAAAATCATGAGAACTGTCTATTCTTCAAGTGAATTGTTCCCTCAAGACCTTGAATGTGTTTTTGATGAATCATGCGTTCGCATCGGTGAAACAACATTCAGTGTTAGCATATTGCAAGATTACCCCACTGTGGTCGAACTTCATGATGGGACACAAACCCATCGTTGTATTGTCTCTCGCAATGCCAAAGGACAACCTATTGTTTCTTATCGCGGCTATGTATATCCCGTTCAACTGAGTACACCGAAAGAGCAACAATATCAGACCATATTGAAATCCGTTGCCGATACCTCATCGCGTCCTGCTCGTATTCTTGCGCCCATGCCGGGACTTATTAAGAATGTGGCATTATCAGTCGGAGATACTGTTAAAAAAGGAACTGTTATCCTCACATTGGAAGCTATGAAAATGGAAAATGCTATAAAAGCTCCTTCCGCAGGCACAATACGTTCTTTGAATGTTAAAGCAGGACAACCTGTAGAAAAAGGGGTTCTTCTTTGCGAAATTAAACCCTGATTTTCTTGTACGTTGTAAGGATTCGTATTCGTTTCAATAACAAGGAATTAATATACTTCGAACAACAATCAATTCATTTTCTGCAAGTGCGGGTGTTCAATTCAATTTAAATAGTCAGGGTTTAACACTAACTGTCAATTATTGTGAAGATATGATTGAGCATTGGGTAATGAAAAATAGAATGTAGAACCTTTGCCGACAACGCTTTCAACCCATATTTTTCCATCATGTTTTTCAATAAATTCACGACAAAGCACCAATCCTAAGCCGGTTCCTTGCTCACCTGCAGTTCCCGGTACCGAAGCATTGGAATGAATGGTAAATAAATGAGAAATCTTATCGTGCGACATTCCTGTTCCACTATCTTGAACAGCAACAATAACTGTATTATCAATTGGTGAAAATGATGAGAATAGACGAACTTTTCCACCGGAATAGGTAAATTTAATTGCATTTGTTACAAGATTACGCAGTACGGTATGAATTAAAGAAGGATCAGCAAAAGCTACTTGGTTAGGATGGATATCATTAATAATTTCTATTTGTTTTTTTGTAGCCGATAATTGTAATAAATTACAACAATTATTCGCAACTGAAAAGAGTGTGAACTCTAATGGTAAAAACTGTATCACACCTCTTTGGGAACGGCTCCAATCCAATAAATTATCTAAAAGTTCATAGACCTGTTCAGTTGATTCATGCATCGTCACGAGCAATTCTTTTCTTTCAGAATCATCAAAACTTGGATAATCATGTGATAGAATTTTTGTCATATCACGTAAGGACCCCAAGGGATTACGTAAATCATGTCCAATAATTGAAAACAATTTATCTTTTGTCGCATTTGCGGCAATTAATTTCTTTTCCCTTTCCATCAAAGCAAGTTCCGCCACTTTACGCGCTTGAATATTGGTATGCACTCCAATCATACGTAAAGGTTTTCCTTCTGCATTATACTCTACAACCTTACCGTTCGATTGCAACCATAACCATTCCCCCTGCTGGGTTTTTCGACGATATTCCATTGTCTGCGTTTTTCCCGTCGATAGTGTGAGAGAAAATTTTTGCATAAGCGAATCTTTATCATCGGGATGGATATTGTCTATCCAATTTTGCATATTTGTCGTAAAAGTATCGGGCGAATACCCAAGCATAAGCGGATACTCTTTACTGACATATACGTCACCTGTAATAATATTCAGTTCATACCATGCTTGTTGCGCAGATTGCATTGCCAGCGTTAATCTGTCATTAG
Source organism: Candidatus Kapaibacterium sp. (assembly GCA_017302855.1). Lineage (GTDB taxonomy): Bacteria > Bacteroidota > Ignavibacteria > Kapaibacteriales > UBA961 > UBA2353. The sequence continues at coordinate 4,654 of JAFLBY010000044.1, read as the reverse complement.
TTAAACGAATCTCTTCGTGGCTTCTTGACACATCATTATTCCTGTCTTGTAAGGCAGCATTGGCAATGTATAATAAATTATTTTCATTTGTATAGGAAGTGATTATGATATCCATTAGAAAGTACATAAAGTAAAGATATATTATTACGCCGAGCAGAATATCAAAAAATCTTTGACTTATGGAATCATAACCAATCACTGGGAAAAAATTTGTAAATTGTCCTATGGACAACATAATTATTGAAACAAAATATGACCAGAAAACGATTTTTCTATACGATTGTTGAATTACAAGATACGTTGCACAAAAGCAGATAATCATTAAATATTGAATATTCCCATCATATCCGGCATTGCTATACCATGCAAAACATAACAGCACCAAAGAAACAACAAAAAAAGCAGGAACAGTTTTCTGAAAGTTCTCATTATTACGCGCATGATAATAGAAATAAACACTAGTAACAAAACCAAGCAATATTGAAATATTTGACATATAGTTCATACCGATTATTACATTCGATACAAACCCCATAATCATAATAATTACAAGAAGAAATGTCATGGAAACATGAATTTTTCTACTCAAAGAATCTTCGTACCTATTTCCAAAAACCAGTTGCTTGATAAAGTTGCGAATCGCTGATGACATAAAAATGCTTACCCCACTACAAAAGCAATTTTTTTGATAAAATTCTGAGACGCACTAACAAAACCATTGCGTTCAGAAACCACACTATTGACTAACACTATCGCTCACGCATTGAACTCGTTATGATGATGAGTATCATACATCAACATCAAAATTAAGAACAAGTTCTTTACCAAACAAGTTATTTAATCAAGCAAATAATGGACTATACTGTCTGTTATAACAACTTTTTCGTGTAGAGTATCGCAACACGATTGTCACTATAATCTGTCATTGACGACATCTACGTAGTGAAAACACATAGATACTTCCGTATTTTTGCATCTATTGAGTACAAATTAAGGTATAGAATGGCTTTCACACGCACAAATCGTCGAACTTCGCAATCACCCTATTCCAAGAAATCAAGATCGCAATCGCGTAGTTATGATGAGCGAGCCGATGGATCGGCAAAATCTGAGAAGACTGAACGCAATGCTCCCTTCACAAGAAGCAGTTCGCGAACAACTTCAAAAACATCTGGGTTTGCCGCTACAGGAAGGTCATCCAAAAGCTTTGCCGATGATAAACCACGTGCAAAAAGGACTTACGGTGCGGCGGCATCACAAAGAACAGCTGATTCCTTTGCTAAAGATGGGAAAAAATCGTTTAAAGATACCAAAAGACAGTCTTCAAACTTTGCCGATGATAAACCACGTGCAAAAAGGACTTACGATGCGGCGGCATCACAAAGAACAGCTGATTCCTTTGCTAAAGATGGGAAAAAATCGTTTAGAGATACCAAAAGACAGTCTTCAAACTTTGCCGATGATAAACCACGTGCAAAAAGGACTTACGGTGCGGCGGCATCACAAAGAACAGCTGATTCCTTTGCTAAAGATGGGAAAAAATCGTTTAGAGATACCAAAAGACAGTCCTCAAACTTTGCCGATGATAAACCACGGGTAAAAAGTAGATTAAACACCGAAAGAACTCCTTCTTTGAATACGAACCGTAGTCAAAGATTAACGGATAAAAAACAGTACGGTGGCGCAGGGGAAGAAAGACCACGTCGCAATCATGAGTCATCTACCGGACAAACTTCCTACAAAACATCGTCGGGCAATCGAATAAAAAAACAGACTAATTCTATACAAAAGACTCGGTCGGATTATGCATCGAAGGTAGAAGTTTCAGAAAAAAAGAGAACTTCAAAGTCGCAAAGTGCGAAAGCTAACAAGACATCTTCCCGTCTTCCCGGAACAAGAATTAATAAATATTTAGCAGATTCCGGAGTTGCATCAAGGCGTGCAGTAGAAGAACTAATTGTTAACGGTGAAGTAAAAGTCAATCGTAAAATTGTCACCGATCTTGCAGCACGCATCATGCCCGGGGATTTTGTCACAGTGAAGGGCGAACCGGTAACAGATGTACGTCGCATGGTCTATATTTTACTCAATAAGCCGAAAGATGTTATCACAACTGCTGATGATGAGTTTGGCAGAAAGACCGTGCTTGATTTGATAAAAACTGACAAGAGGCTATTCCCTGTTGGACGACTTGACCGTAACACAACGGGAGTATTGCTCTTAACGAATGACGGTGAGTTAGCGCACCGCTTAACGCATCCGAGTTATCAAATTTCTCGTGTCTATAATGTGACACTCAATGCGGATATTGATCATATCCATGCAAAACAAATTTCTCGTGGCGTGACGCTTGATGATGGCGAAGAAACACAACCATGCGAAGTATTTGTTGACCCACTTGACGGTAAAAAATTAATAATCGAATTACGTGAAGGAAAAAATCGTGAGGTACGCAGAATATTTGAAAAATTCGGCTATGATGTGAGAAAATTAGACAGAAAATTCTTCGCTACTCTGTCCACGCGCGGTTTAGCACGAGGGAAATACAGAGTTCTCACAAGAAGAGAATTATCCGAACTTAGACAACTCACCGGTTTAGACGAATAATCGTGAATTATTAAATCAGCAGGGCGTTTTTTTACTTTTTTAGGAAATATCTATGACATATCGTTTGCGGTTCATCATTGTGACTTCCCTAGTCTATTTTGTAGGTTTCATTTCTGTGTATTCCCAGCAAGATAGCCTTACTATTCAAAAAAATAATGGCGGCACAGTAAGTAATTCCCAAAGCGATGGGGCGCCTCGAGAAGTTATAGATATAACCGATGTTTTTTTTAAGTCTGTCATCAAAGGAGATGCAAAGCGCGCTTTGGAACGATTGCTGAAAGAAACGCGTATGGCTGAAAAAGAAGAAACCATGAAAGGTCTGCTTGAAACCATCAAAAGAGCTAATGAAATTTACGGTGATATAAAGAACTACGAAGTAGTCAGTTATGAAAATGTTTCCGGCTCATTTACTCGATTGCGCTGCATTGCTTTACACCCCGATTTTCCAATGAGATGGGTATTTACTTTTTATCGTTCACCCGTAAAAGGATGGGTCACAATAAATGTAAAATTAGATGATGATTCACAATATCTATTTTCCGAAGATTAAGCATTAATGTTGGATTACATATATTCTCTTGGTATTAGATGGCGAAATAAACAATTTGATGCTGATACATTTGCATCGTATAAAAGCTCACTACCTGTAATCAGTATTGGTAATATTAGCACAGGCGGAACAGGTAAATCCCCTTTTGTGCAGCATCTTACACGACATTTTTTACAAGAAGGAAAAAAAATTGCTATTATTGGTCGCGGTTATCGGCGCTCAACAAAAGGATTTTTACTTGTTTCTGATGGAAAAACACTGTACGAAAATGCAAAAACCGCAGGCGACGAATTGTTCATGCACGCAAGCGCTTTACCTTCTGCTATTATTATTGCTGATGAGAAAAGAAGTCGAGCAGCACAATGGATTGAAAAAAACACTCAATGTGATATCATCTTATTAGACGACGGTTTTCAGCATCGCCATATCAAACGTGATGTGGATATTGTATTGATTGATACTCAAACTCTGACAACACGATTATTACCATTCGGACATTTACGAGAGCCACTGACTTCATTACAAAGGGCATCTGTGCTATGTTTTGCCGATTCTGTGACCCAAGACATGAAAAATACTTTATTTGACAATATTTCCCATTTACCAAAAGAAATTTATACATATTCAACAAAGATTCGGAAAATTCGCCGGGCGTGGCATAGTAATGAAGATTTTCCACAAGTTAAAATTTGTGAAGTACTTACGTCTATAGCACACCCGGAAAGATTTCATCAATTGTTACATAAATCCGGCTGGATTTTAACGAATATTTATTCTTATCCCGATCATTATTATTTTACAGAACAAGACATCATAAGAATTTGTAAAAGCAATAATACATCTGAAAAAAGTATATATATAACCACAAAAGATGAGGGCAAACTGTCCTATTTCAAGCATATATTTGAACAATATTCCGTAGAATGTTACGTTGTCGAGATTGAAACTTACATAGAAAATCAAGAACAATTTAACTCATTTGTCAACTTAAGTATTTCAAAAAGATTATGATAACAATAGCATTAAGTAAAGCAACAGGCAGCCCTAAATATGCGCATTATGCTGAGTGGCTAAAAGCAACTGATGCCGAAATCTCAATTATTGATTTATGGGGTAAACCCATCGAAGAATGTTTAGGCATTCTCGAAAATGTGCATGGTCTGGTATTGACCGGCGGTGCCGATATTCATCCTGAACGCTATGGTAAACCCGAAAGAATTTCAGAATGTCATCTTGAGCCGGAGCGTGACACACATGAATTTGCATTATTTGAGAAAGCGCAAGAACTACTATTACCGATTCTTGCAATTTGTCGTGGTGCTCAACTCGTTAATGTAGCATTAGGTGGTACACTTTATATTGATATTCCTACCGATTATGTGGCTGACACAGAACATCGAAGTAAAGATGGAATTGACAGCACACATGGACTTCACGTTGAAGCCGGTTCTTTATTAAGGAAAATAAGTAAATCTGATAATGGTAGTATTAATTCCG
>JAFLBY010000043.1 GCA_017302855.1 Candidatus Kapaibacterium sp. | reverse complement strand
GGGCTATCTGCGTATCATAACCGCCAAAAAATAATCGCTGCGCATTGGGTGTTTCCAATTTTACCCAGCGCAATGAGACAGAACCGCTTTTCGGCATTGAGTGTGCTTCTATGCCTATGCTGTCTATCACACCAGCAGGACGACCGCCCCAACGTATATTAAAACGTGGGTTAAGGTATGTGCCGGGCATACCTGTTCGCTTAACAGCATTATCAGCAAAGAACATGATATTCAATGTAATATCGGGGTTAGCATCGGTGCTGCGTGGGAGCATATTGCGCCGCACAACAAAGGTAGTCAAATCCGACGATGTATTCCATACCAAAGCCCTATACCTGCCTCGCGAGGTGCTGATAGTGCTTAATGGATCGGGCACAGAATCGAAGGAAAGATAGCCCGTACTATTATTATATGTCCTGTAGGGTAAACGAATCGTGAGTATGGTATCATTGTTCATGAGGGTATCGGTGCCTAATCGCCGCATATTGATACTCAGATACATTCGTTCGGTATTGTATGGATGATATTGTGTGAAGGGCGCGTCGGGTTTAACTCCCACACCGGCACTTCGATACACAAATTCATTGCCGAGCCAAGGTTTTGAAAAAGCGGGCACTAACCCAGTGATGGACGGATTGCCATTCAAACGCCATGAGTAAAGCGTTTGCCCCGACGCGGTGGAGGAATCCAATGAACCGATGCTATTGTTTCTTTCCAAAAAGGGCAATGATGCTCCCGTTTTATCATTGCGAAAGCCCTTAAAATTACGTGATGAATCCGACGGGTCAAGCCATGGATACCACAATGCAGCCATTGCATCGAAGGGTTGATACTCATGATGGATTTTGCCCGGACTCCACATAAACTCGATGGTGTCGGGCATTAAATGATGACTTACCATAGGTGCTAATGTTGTGTCATTTTCATCATAGTCATAATTAAAAGTTTCTCGTGTATGATAGCCATTCATTTTATAGCGTTCATTGAGGGCACGAGGTCCATTTGACCAATTCCATGAATAGAGGAACTTCGGTGATTGATGGCGTAAGAGCAAATAGTTTTGCGAAAATGTCATCGCACTCGGCGGCTGATGGCTCTCTTGGGCATTTGCCATAGTTGAACTCATGACAAGAAAGGCACATATCAATAATGTTTTCATTGCATTGCCTTTCTACTTAGTTATGAGGAAAGGATAGCTTTGAATACTGCCATTATTCGATAATACGACATAGTATTTGCCCGAAGAATAGCTTTTCGTATCAAGGGTGTAGCGTTGCTCACCAAGTTCTACACTTCCGGAATATAAGGTTTCTATGTACTTACCTGAAATATCATGTATCTTCACATCGAATGATGGTGATGCTTGTCTAAGATGAATATATAATTGTAAGCTTTCTTTACCCGGTATAGGAGAAATACTTACTGATGGGTTTGTGTTTATCTCATCTTGTATTGTAGTAGTTGACCATTGGACTTTATTGAGTAAAACTGAACCTGATCCTAATTGTCTTACAAGATAATTACTGTCATTACTCAAGAGCATCTGTGTAGTATAGTAACGTATTGGATTAGTTGTAATAATTCTTTTTTTGCTTATATCTATGAACAAAGGAACATGTAGAGTTAGTGGTTCGGGATCCTCTTTAAGTGTAACAATAATCTGTGAACTTGTTGTGCTTGTAAATCCAATAGCATAGTTTCTATCGAAATCTTTTTTCCCCTCAATTTGAACCTGAGTTTTTGTATTGAGATCCCAAATATAATTTGATTGTTGAACCATATAGCGATTATCGGGCGTAAAGCCGATAACAGCACGATTGCCTATGGTCATTTTGCGCACAAAGGGGGTATTGGCTTTGGTCAAATCCCAAGAGCCAAATTCTTCAGCATTTTTGCCATAGAGCAATGTGCCATCACTATTAAAATTTACTCTGCCATTATTAAAAGGAATATCTTGATTATTGCTGCCTTTGTAGGAGGAAGGACGGGTGATTTCGCGTACTACCTCGGCATTTTCACTTTTAACAAGCCTTATCTTTCCTTCGCCCGTCATAAGTAACAAGGATCCATCAGGCGAAAAACTTAATAATCCCCCTTTAGTGTATGGCATACGGCGGACTAACATTCGTTGTTTATCATAAACATCAATAGATGTTGTTGTGACAATATATAAATTCCCATCACTTGGTGAAAAACCAAAATCTATGAATGAAATCTTGGTAATACTGTCCAATTGTTTACCTGTTTCTACCTCAAAAAATCGTATTGCTCCTTTTACAGGTTCTAATATTTCAGAACCAAGCACAAGAACTTTACTATCGGGTGAAAACGCCATGACGGGGTATCCGCCCATTTTTATCCACAGCGAATCAAGCCGAATTTCCTGTGAATACAGTGGAACACTTAATGCCAATACTATGGCATACATTACATACTTCATAACAACCTCCAAGGGTTTTGTGAAAAAAAATTACTCAATACAATCTATAACATTGAGTATAAGGCAATTTACGACCATTATTATTATGTCCATTACTACTTTAATACTACTTTTTTCTGTTTTCTTCAATCTTTTTGCAAAAAAGCTCAAGAAAAGAGAAATTGTTGTGATTGTTTGTCTATAAATGACGGTACTTCATACTATGGTCTTTTGTTCCATTTTTGACGAAAAAAATAAAAGGGCGACATTTCAAGTGCCCAAGACCGAGGTACTGGTATACCTTTGAGAGAGGCGACAAGAAACGCGCCCCGCATACGCAGGGCGTGTCCTTGTAATATTCCTCTCATTAAAATTACCAGTTTTCGGTCGAGAAAATCACAAAGAAAAACGCTGTGTTCTATCTTTATCTGCAACATACAAAAAGTTTATGATATAGATTCCGTTTTCTTCAACTTTTTTGCAAAAAAGCTCAAGAAAAGAGAACTGTCATGGATTGTTTGTCAATAAATGACTGTACATCATAATGTGGTCTTTTGTTCCATTTCTGTCTGCCTTTGCTTGTAAATGTCAATAGACATAATCTAAAATACGATGTCTCCCACGAATATACGCAATCAAGGCAAAAACTTAGTAACTTTGTAAAAGTAGTATCAAATTTTCTAAGTAATGAGTTTCTTTATATAAACATAAGAAAGGCGATTATTATGAGCGAGCAAAAATTGTACATGCCCAGCCAAACATTTATAGAAAATGCAGAGATAAAAGATTATCAATCGTTGTATGATTATTCCATCGAAAATCGTGAGGAATTTTGGAATACGGAAGCTCAAAAATTACAATGGTTTACGCCATATAATGCTGTGTTCGATTATTCTGAAAAACCTTTTTTTCAATGGTTTAAGGGCGGAAAAACAAATATAGTCCTCAATGCGATTGACAGACATTTGCATACATCACGCCTCAATAAATTGGCAATTATTTGGGAAGGCGAACCCGGCGATGTACGTACATTATCGTATCATGCCTTAAACCGAGAAGTCAGCAAATTTGCCAATATTCTTAAAGCAATGGGGGTGCGAAAAGGGGATATTGTGACTATATATATGCCCCAGATACCCGAGTTACCGATAGCAATGCTTGCATGTGCAAAAATTGGTGCAGCGCATAGTGTGGTCTATGGCGGTTTTAGCGTCGAAGCACTTGCCGCACGTATTGATGATGCAAAAAGTCGCGTCTTACTTACGGCAGATGGCGGATGGCGCAGAGGAAAAATTACCGATCTTAAATCTATTGCTAATGAAGCAATGCGTCGTTCCCCGACAATTGAGGTTTGTATTACCGTCAAAAGAACAGGTCACGAAGTAGAAATGGAAAATGATCGCGATTTTTGGTATCATGATTTATCTGCTTTGCCGATTGCATCTGCGAAATGTGAGACAGAAGTGATGGATTCTGAGGATATGTTGTTTATTCTTTATACATCGGGAACAACAGGCAAGCCCAAAGGATTAGTGCATACCCACGGCGGATATTCTGTTTATACTTCCACGACACATCGGTATATTTTTGATATAAAAGATCAAGATCGTTATTGGTGTGCTGCCGATCCGGGATGGATTACGGGTCATTCCTATTTAGTCTATGGACCACTAATTAATGGTACGACAATTATGATGTACGAAGGTGCACCGAACCATCCATATCCCAATCGTTGGTGGCAAATGATTGAAAAATACGGTGTGACCATACTTTATACATCACCCACAGCTATTCGAGGACTAATGCGTTTTGGTGATAATTGGGTTAAACGTCATGATTTGAGTACATTACGACTTTTGGGAAGTGTGGGCGAACCAATTAATCCCGAAGCGTGGCGATGGTATCATTCTATTGTGGGTGGCGGCAGATGTCCGATTGTTGATACATGGTGGCAAACAGAAACCGGTGGTTGTATGATTGCTCCTTTGCCTACGACACCATTAAAACCGGGTTCGGCAAGTAAGCCCTTTTTTGGTAATGTGGTGAAAGTAGTTGATGATGGCGGTAATGATGTAGCAGCTAATGAAGAAGGGAAATTAGTAATTACTCACCCTTCACCGGGTATGGCGCGAACGATACTTGGTGACCCTGAACGATGGGCGCAAACATACTGGAGTGAATTTGCAGAAAAAGGTTATTATTCTGCCGGTGATTCAGCACGCATTGATGAAGATGGTTATATATGGATTATCGGACGTTTGGATGATGTGATAAAAGTAAGTGGCTATCGGCTGGGGACAGCAGAAGTAGAAAGTGCATTGGTAAGTCATTCGGCTGTTGCGGAGGCAGCGGCTATTGCTCTCCCGCATGAATTAAAGGGAAATGCAATTCACTGTTTTGTTCTTTTAAAGCAAGGAAAAACAGGCAGTCGAGAACTAGAAGATGAATTAAAAAATCATGTAGCAAAAGAAATAGGTCCTATCGCAAAACCTGATAGTATTGCATTTGTGGATTCTTTACCAAAAACACGCAGTGGTAAAATAATGCGGAGAGTGCTGAAAGCCAGAGCACAGGGATTAGATGTCGGCGATATTAGTACATTGGAAGAATAATCAGCGAATAAATAAAAGCCGCATATCATAGTGTGCGGCTTTGTTGTTCTTTTCTCTTACTCCGCAGTATAGTAATAATAATCACGAACAATAGTTTGAATAAACGCCATATCGCTCAAGGAGGATGAAATAGACAAAGTTTGTTTTAATTTTTCTGCCAAAGCAGCCACCGCTTGTTCATTATCTTGTTTTGCTGATGTATGGATAACATCGTTAATGATTGCCATATCGCGATCGGTTAACTGTTTTACTTCCGGGTAAATAGGCAAATAGTTCACAGGTATGTTAGGTGCTGAGACTTCTTCTACCGTCACACGGGGTTTAATGCTGATAACCGTGGTTCCTGCAGCTATGTCGCCAAGACGCTGTCCTTGTTTATTGATTAAAAAGGTAAAAAGGGCAACCATGCCTGAACACAATCCGAAATCTATGATACCAAGCAGCCACCGCAACAAATATGATCCGAATGTCGGTTGAGAACCATCTAGTTTTACTACACGGGTTTTGAGCAGTAATTTACCAACTGTTTGCCCTTTCAGAGTAGTTTCGCATATTAGTGAATAGAAACCTACAAACAAATAAGGAATGAGAATGAATAACATAAACCATTCATTATGCTCATAATACTCGGATCCGAAAGCAGTGTTCATCATATTGGCAACAATAATGATAACTAAGGTCAAACCACCTTGAATGAGTATGTCTATAATGTAGCCGACAATGCGTGTGCCAAGTGAAGCAAGTTCATATTCTAACTCAACATTTTGTGTCGTTATGATTCTGATTGTGTCCATAGTGTTATTTTGCATCTTAAAAATGAATCTAAATGGAAATTTATGAGAGAACAACTCTTCATACGCAAAAATACAGAACGCTGGAAGCAATTCGACCGTTTGATAGAAGAAAAAACTGTGCAAGACCCGGATATCCTTGCCGATTTGTTTATTCAGACTACGGATGACCTTGCGTATTCACGTACTTTTTACCCGAAATCTAAAACGACCCGTTATTTGAATTCATTGGCTGTGCGTATTCATCAAAAAATATATACTGTCAAAAAAGAGCGGACAAACCGTTTTATTACTTTCTGGCGCGATGAATTGCCGCAGCTCTATTATGCCGAGCGCATATCATTACTTATGGCATTTGCTATGTTTATGGTGGGTGTGATAATTGGTGTAATCTCTTCCTTTGAAGATATATCCTTTGCGCGGCTTATTCTTGGCGACAGCTATGTCAATATGACTTTGGCAAATATCAAGCGCGGAGACCCTATGGCAGTCTATAAATCTATGAGTTCAACAGCGATGTTCATAGGTATTGCCCTTAACAATATTCGTGTTTCATTTTTTGCCTTTATTGGCGGGGCTGCATTTTCTTTGCTCACAATGATGATTTTGCTCTTCAATGGCATAATGTTGGGAGTGTTTCAAACATTGTTCTATCAACATGGGCTGCTTTTGGATAGTGCACTTGTGATATGGATTCATGGAACAATAGAAATTTCTGTTATCATTATCGCCGGTGGAGCAGGCATCACGATGGGGAATTCTCTTTTATTCCCGGGAACATATTCTCGCTTGCATAGTTTTAAACGGGGTGCCAAAAATGGCTTGAAGATGTGTTTTGGGCTTATACCGCTCTTTACATTTGCAGCATTTCTCGAAGGATTTGTCACTCGTTACACAGAAATGCCAATGCTGCTGAGTGTGGCAATTATCGGATGTTCATTACTTTTTATACTTTGGTATTTTATCTATTATCCACATACTTATGGAAAAGGAAGTCAGCATGGAAACTAATACAGCATCGCCATTCCCTTATGTTCGGGATTTTGGTCAAGTAATAAGTGCTACGGTAGAATTTATACGACAGCATATTTCTAGTCTTTATAAAATTCTTTTTGTTTTTGTTGCTCCGCTTGCTGCTATTGCCGGAATATTTACTTCTTTTGCAATAACTGATTATTTTTCATGGATTCATGAGTTTACTCAAAATCCTGATTTTGGAAGTTTTGGGAGTTTCATAGGTACGCTAATTATGTCCTATGGAGTGTTACTTATAGCGTATCTATTATGTCTGGTTGTCACTACCGAATATTGTATTGCTATCCATAAACAAGGCAGCGATAATTTTAATGTCAAAGATTTTATCAGACAATGTTTGCGTCAAACGCCCCGTTATGTAGTTTTAAGCATTGTCTCCGTTTTTTTATTAGTGCTATCATACTTATTTTTTATAATTCCGGGTATATATTTTTCTGTCATTGTATTGATTATTTTTCCGGTGATGGCAAATGAAAAATTAAGCTCATGGCAAACTATAAAACGTAGTATGACACTCATGCAAGGACATTGGTGGAGCACATTCGGTTTATATTTGGTTGTTTATATTGCTGTAGGTATCATAGTAGGTATATTCACTTTACCGATGTATCTCGGTATGGGGTTAAATATGTTTTTTTCCACAGCTTCACCCGGAGAAGTCCCTTCATATATTTCTGTTCTGTCAATCTTTTTTACAATGATTAGTATTGTGGCTCAGGTCATACTGTATTCAGTGTATCAAATAGTGTTCACATTTAAGTATTTTTCGATACTAGAAATAAAAGAAGGTGGTTCGCTCTTTACGGCAATCAGTCAAATAGGTAGCTCACATGATAGTTCTTTGCCGGAGGAAACTTATTGATGCAAGGTTTAGTTTTTATAGTTCTTTTGACTGTTTTTGCCGTGTGCTGTAAAGCGGAGACGGTTGATAGCGTACAATTGCAGACAGAAACGACATTGGTATCCACGCAATCCGATGCGTCGGGCATAGCGCGTGATTCTGCCACAACAAAAATAGTTGATGTAAACGATGGTGTATTGGATACATATCGCAATAGTAAAGACTATGATTACGGTTTTGATCCTCTGCCGACATCATCGTTTGGAGCTGCTCTGAATCGCTGGCTGAATCAGAAATTAACGGAGTTTTTTGCCAATACCATCCCTTACAATGTTTGGGAAATTATACTTTATATACTTGCCATCGGTTCTATAATTACCTTGGTGGCAAGCATTATGAAAACAGGTGTCTTTACCTTAATTTCAGGAAAAAATCCGCAAAATGTTTCTTTTGCAGAAATTACGGAAGATATTCATGGAATGGATTTTCCTGCGCTTATAGCACAATCGCTTCGCGAAGGCGAGTATCGTTATAGTGTTCGACTTCACTATTTGCACATACTAAAAATACTTACGGATAGGGGATTGATTGTCTGGAAGCCTGAAAAAACTAATAGAGAATACTATAGAGATTTAGAACCAACAGTGTTATTCGAACCATTTGTTGGCATCAGTCGTATTTTTGACTATGTGTGGTATGGAGAAAGACGCATAACCGAGCAAGATTACAGAGAAATAGAACAGCAATTTGAAAATTGTAAACAATTAGCACAGAAAAAAGTATGAAAAAACAAGTAATTATTGCTGCGTGTGTATTGTTTTCATTATTGATTATTGCTACTATTGCAGAGTATTCTCGCCCCAAGCCATTAAATTGGGAAGAAAGCTTTTCGAGATATGATAAAATTCCTTTTGGTACAAAAATATTACATGATATTTTACCTTCGATAATTTCTTCTGACTCAATTATTGATTTTTCAGATACTCCTTATGAACTATATGATTTGTATGCGAATAACTCTTCTTCTTTGTATGTATCGGTGAGTCGCGTATTTTCGGCTGACAGTCTTGACACATACTCTTTGCGTCAATTTGCAGAACAAGGAAACACAGTGTTTATTGCGGCATATCAATACTCACGAGCTTTTCAAGATATAATGGAAATCAATTGTGATTATGTTTATTCCAATGAACTTGATACATTTCATGCTGAGAACTTTGTTAGTCCACATTTAAAGGAAAAAAAACCATTTTTATTAAGGCGAGGCTTTTATCATGCGTATTTTGATTCCGTAAATGCAACAAATACAACAATTATGGCGGTGGACAGTAATAATTATCCCACCTTAGTTCGCATAGACGTGGGGCTTGGTGAAGTTATTCTGTCTTCTAATCCCATCGCATTTACTAATTATACACTCATGCACCCTTACAACTATGGTTATATCGAAAGAGTTTTGTCCATGATACCCGAAGGCAAATCTACGATCTATTGGTCTGACTATTATTCAATCGGAGAACGGAAGTCACGATCACCATTTCGAGCATGGTTGCAAAATCCGGCATTGAAATATGTTCTATGGTTGGGAATAATTACGACTTTGTTATATTTATTCCTTTATGGACGACGGAAGCAAAGAATGATTCCTGTGATGATGCCGCCATCGAATATGACATTGGAGTTTACAAAAACTGTTGGTACATTATACTTCGAACATGGCAATCACAAAAATCTTGCTGAAAAGAAAATACTCCATTTCTTGGAATTTATCCGCTCGCGTTTTTATTTGAAAACGAATGAGTTGGATGCGAGTTTTGTTGAGCAGTTGGCGGAACGCAGCTCTCTTGATATTGTTCGATTGAATCATCTTTTTGCCCATATCCGTTCAATTCGCTCATCGGCATCAATATCGGAGGAATCTTTGGTTGCACTTTCAGCTTCTATTGACAGTGTGTACAGAGAATGCGGCGAATACAAAGGAATATGATTGTCGCTGTAACAATCTTCTCAATTGAGGTTTACTCTTTGCGTAACTGTGTGGGAGATTATGAAACGTATATACTCTGATATGTCTGATGATGAGCTTTTTGGTCTTATGGGACAAGATTCCCATAAAGCCGAAGGGTGCTTTGCAGAGTTATATGCACGTCATTCACCACGAGTTAATGCGTATTGTAAACGTATAATGGGCGATAGAATGGCAGCCCAAGACGCATTTCAAGAAACATTTACCAAGTTCTTTAAAAGTGCTTCACAAGAGAGAAACATGACCAATACGCCGGCATTTTTGCTGCGAATTGCGAGAAATGTGTGCTTAAATATGAAACGCGGTGAGAAAAAAACGGTGGAAATTGAAGATTTTCATTTACCCAGTGAATCCCCGGCTTATGAAAAAAGTGAGTTGTTGAAGTTGATAATGTCAGCTCTTGAACTCGTACCTTTTGATTATCGTGAAGCATTTGTCTTGCGTGAATATGACGGGTTGTCCTATCAGGAGATTGCCGAAGTGACCGAGACCACAATGGCAACTGTGAAAATTAGAATTTTTAGAGCAAAAGATAAGTTACGACAAATCCTTGCACCGTATTTGCATGATTTAAATAAAGTGTGAATATGGTTGTGAGCAAAACTGTGCGCAAAGAAAAAAACGAAGGGATACTATAATGGAAGAGTTTACACTATCCGAAAAACTGATACTTTACCTTGACGGCGAATTGCCTCAAGAACAAGAATTAGAATTGTTTACTCGCCTTGCTTCAAGTGCTGACTTAAGGGCTGAAATGCGAGAGGGCTTGGCAATTCGTGCCGCAATCGGAGGTGATATTGATGCTTTTACGCCATCAGCGGCTCAAACCAGTGCTGTTTTTTCAGGACTCGGATTTACTCCTCCTTATCAGCAAACCCCCTCTCAAAAAACATCATCACGATATATGTGGCTACCATTACTCTGGCTCTTGGGCGGATTGTGTGTGGGCGGAGGATTAGCGTTTTGGTTTACCCAAAACCTTTTAAACCAAGAATTTGCAGATGAAAAAAGAGAATTGAATAAAACAATTGCTCAATTACAGAGTGAGAAAAATCGGCAAAAACCTGCCGTGATGTCTTCGATGGCAATAGAACCATCAGAGTCCGCTATTACCGAGAAGCCACTTGTTAAAACAGTGATTGTTTATCGCGATCGTTTTATTGCGCCGGCAAACCAAAACCCTGATACGGCTATATCGGCTAAGACGGATGACATTAATACTCAAAGCCAATCTGCCGAGAATATTAGCACGGCTCACAATCAGCAAGTCTATAATAGTAAAGATGATATGATGATTACTTCACGTAATTTGCCGTCATCCGTTCACAATAATCAACCTATGATATCCATGTCTTTATTCCCTAAATTTTGGACACAGATACGAGGCATAGGTACGGTTTCACAATATCCCAATATATCTGCCAATAGTGCAATCACCGGATTAAGCAATGTAAATGTTGCATTGGGTTACTCTTTCAATCCAAATCTTGCGGCAGGAATAGAAATAGGACGTGAGCCGTTTATGTTAAAGTACAGCGGCACAGTGAATGGACGTACAGTTCGTTATGAGCAACAAAGCTCAATGCTGCTGGGAGGTCTTATTGTTCAAGCAAGAACAAATCCGATAGAAAGTTTTATGGATATCCAACCGGTTGGCACATTGTTCCTCGGTGGCTCGGAAATTGGAATGATGGGCAGAGTAAGTTCCGGTATATATTACCCATTAAGTGCTAATGTTTCCTTTTATGGCGGCTTAGAATATTCGCTAATGAATTTTACATATCAGTCCAACTCATTTACTACACAAAAGGTAGGATTTACCTACGGACTTCACATTACATTTTGATATAAGGTGAATATTATGAGGCATATACTTTTCATATTTTCTCTTGTGGCTGTCCTCTTGGTAAGCAGCGGTTGTAAAAACCCTACCGAGTTAGATGGCGATCCGCCTATTGTCATCAAAGACCCTGTACCACCGGTCGCGCTTACACCATTTGATGTTAAAGGTGAAGGAGAATATGATGGATTTACTGAAGATGTTCGATGGCAAGCAAGAGAATTTCGTCGGGTGACCGCAACATTAGATACATCGGATGAAAAGAGGGTATTGTTGACATTGCGTGGCGCAATAGCTATGAGTTCATTGAACTTTTCGCAGCAAAAACTTCAGCCGGGTCGTTTATTTTATGAAATCAAAGAAATTGTGTTCAAATGTGACACTTTGCCGATAGGACAACCCTTCTTGCGCGATGATTTGATTGATAATAAGGTCGAAATACTTTTTCTTGTAAAGACGTATGACCGAAAAATGAATGGAATCTTGGATACGAACACGAGATATATTCCGCTCAATGCTCTTGATCCTTTCAGTACATTTAGCATGAGAGTGCAGCATAGATTGTTGCTTCCCAACAGTTCAGATCGCAAATTAGTTGTTCTTAAATGTGATTTTGGTATTCTTTTTCCGTCCGGACAACAAGGTGGCAGAAAAGTTAAGTTGAGCGGTCGCTCAGAGTTATTGCTCAAAATGCCATAAATAGCATTTTATGATTAGAATGCATTTTCTATATGACGAATGATTGGCGGTTCTACAGAGCATTCCATGGCAATGACATCAAAACGGCAAGCAGAATCCCAGCGTTTATGTGTATAAAGAAAGCCCTCGGCAGCTCGTCGTAATGCCTTGATTTTACTTGGTGTTACTGCGTACTCAGGTTCCCCGTAAAGACTATTCCAACGCGCTTTTACTTCAACAAACACCAGTATGTCATTGTAGTGAGCTATGATGTCAATTTCTCCATGTTTGCCAAAATGAAAATTGCGTTTGACGATTTCATAACCTTGTTGTTCAAGATATTCGGCTGCTTTTGCTTCGGCGAGGGCGCCTTTATCACGTAAATTTTCGGCAGCCGGGTTGGTATGTTTAGGTGTATCTTCCATAGTTTTCATAAGGATTATAGGACAAAAATAGAGACTAATTCCTTGAAAAACCAAGAAAATTGGGTAAAAAACAGATTCTAATCGGTGAAAAGCCGTATTTTTGTGCCCGCTAATCCAAATCCATTAGCGGATTGTCGGCATTGACTATTCGAGGATGGATTCTTTTTTTGCAGCAAATAACAAGTTTCATCAATATTTTTACAGACAAGGAGAAGCAGAAGCTATGGGCGTATTGACGCGCATGAGAGAGGTATCTCCCTTTATTATCGGAGCGGGTGTTATTATTTTTATCGGGTTTATGGCTTTCGGAGACGTGCCATGGACACAGATAACATCCGGAAATAATCAAAATGTAATTGGTACCGTTAATGGTACAGAGATTCCTTATGATGAGTTTCTGAAAAGAGTTCAACAAATGGTTGATCAACAAAGACAGGGTAAACCTGATGCAGAAGTTGACGATACACAAATACGTCAGCAAGTGTGGGATCAAATGGTGCAAGAGCTGCTTATCAAACAAGAAGCTGAGCGCGCCGGCATTGCTGTCAGTGACCAAGAAATGATTGATATAATGATTGATAACCCACCCGATTATCTGACACAAAGTTTCAAGGATTCCACCGGTACATTCGACAGAAAACGCTATTTGCAAGTGATTACAAATCCCGAATCAATCGGTGAAGAAATTGCAAAAGCACAGCAACAAGGACGCTTAGATAGGTCAATCAATCCCGATTCGGAAGTTGTGAAACTCAAATCACAATTACTTCTCATAGAAAAAGGTATTCGCGAATCGAAAGTTGCCGAAAATCTTCAGTTGGCTTTAGGACTCTCCAACTCAATTATGTCACCTACTTTTGTGAAGCAAAAATATGTGGCTGAAAATTCAGTTGCCGATATGCGCTATATTGTTTTCGACGGAAATTCTGTCCCGGATAAAGATGTTGCGGTCACACCTCAAGAAGTTGAGGCATATTATGCAAAAAATAAGCAGTTTTACAAACAAAAACCTGTACGTAAACTGAAATATCTGGCATTCAATATAGTACCTTCAAAAGATGATTCGGCAAATACACGTAAAAAAATCAATGCACTTTCTACATCAATCCAAAAAGTTGTTACGCCGGAGCAAAAAGATTCTTTGTATAAATATTTGATCGAGAAGAACTCTGTCAACAAAGTGTCATTTACAGGTGTACAAAGTCTTGATCCTGTACGAAAAGCATTTATTCTTGGTCGTGCACCAAAAGATATAGTCGGTCCGGTTAATTTGTCGGACGGTACGTATTTCTTTTATATAGACAGCACGCGTACAGGCATAAATGAATTAGCAAGTGTTGCCCATATTTTAATAAGAGCAAACAATAATAAAGATAGTGCAAAAACTATAGCAAATGATGTCTATAAAAAAATTAAAGGCGGTGCAGACTTTGCTGAGTTAGCGCGTACAATGTCACAAGACCCGGGTTCTGCGCAAAAAGGCGGCGTTTATGAATTTTTCCCGAAAGGTCGAATGGTTAAATCTTTTGAGGAAGCATCATTTAACAATCCGATCGGAACGCTTGTTCCGCCAGTCGAAACCGAATACGGTTATCATGTGATTAAAGTACTTGATAAATCTTCGGATGAAATTTCATATTCGGAATTTAAGTTCACAACTTCTATATCAACTGCGACGAAAAATAAAATTCGCTTAGAAGCAAAAAATGCGAAACAGCTTTTGGAAAATGGTCAGAATATTGATTCATTAGCAAAAACATTAAAGCGCGTTTCATCGGAAACACCCTTTTTCGAGCGTTCAACACCTGTGCTTAATTCGATTGCTTTGACCGATTTTGCTTTTAGTAATGATATGAATGCTGTTTCTGAACCACGTGAGTTAAAAGGTTTCGGTATCATCGTTGCGCAAGTTTCTCAAGTGCGTACTCGCGGTGTGAAACCGATTGAGGATGTTACCGAAGAAATCACGGCAGAGTTGAAAAGAGTGAAACGTTTGGATATCGTGAAAAAGCGAGCAGATGCATTATATGCCAAAATTAAAGGGCAGCCAATTGATGCAGCCATGAATGCAGATCCATCTATTGAGATACGTAATGTTGCTCAGTTGAAAGATAATGGCAGCATTCCCGGTTTTGCGAGTGATGCGTCGTTTACTGCACAAGTATTTGCTAAACCATCATTCAATAAAGCATCTGAGCCTATACGCGGACAAAATGCTTACTTCATTGCTCAAGTGAATACATTACAAAAAGCAGATGAGGCAAAATTTGCCACCGAATCGAAGGCATTATATGATCAATTATCAAATCAAGCTAAGGGCAGTGCATATTATCGTTGGTTTGCTAAAGTAAAGGAAAATGCCGACATTCAAGACTTCAGAACAAAATTCTATAATGATTAAGCTGAAGTTCGATAGTTAATCGTCAGAACCTCACGAATTTTCGTGGGGTTTTTTTTTATGAGAACAATGAAGTTTACTCCGAACGAAATACGTGATTTATGCTCATCCTCGGGTGGGAAGTTTGCCGTGAACGAAACACAAACTGCTTTCCAATGGTGCAAATGCCTTGCTTTAGGACATTATGAAAATTTTCCGGTAGGTTCAGTTCTTATACCGAAATCGCAAAGACCTCATTTCTTTTCTGTCTATGCTTTTAGCCGAATAGCGGACGATATTGCGGATGAACCCGGATTTGACCAAGCTGAGCGAGCGGCATTGCTTCAACAATATGAATCGCTATTGCTCCATCATTCTGCGAAGAGCACGCACCCGATTTTTAGAAGTTTGCATGAGACCATAGACAAGTGTTCCATACCCTTGTTGCCACTCGTGCAGCTCTTGGAAGCATTTAGAAGAGATGTGTTCTTTGTGCGTCCTGTGACATTAAACGATATTGATGATTATTGCTCATATTCGGCAAATCCGATAGGCGAGTTGGTATTGAGAATAACCGGTGCATATTCTCAACAGAATCATCAAAAGTCAAATGCAATCTGCACTGCATTGCAAATGGTGAATTTCTGGCAGGATACATCAACAGATTTGCGCAGAGGACGAAATTATTATCCAATAACATTGTGCACCGATATTAGTTTTGACGATAAAAATTTGGGCAATGAAGAATTTTGTACTAATTTTCCGTCTGTTTTGAATGCAGTTATTGATGCAACGTGGCAAAAATTCGAGGAAGGACAATCGCTTATAGCGTCAATACCCATGCTTCGATTGCGTAGCGAGATTGCATTCACTATCATCGGCGGCAAATATATTCTGTCGAGGGTTCAAGAGTTAGGCGTAGATATTGTTCATCAAAGACCGGCTTTGTCGGTATTGTCATTTCCGTCAATTGGTATTCGAACACTCTTACTTTTATTAAGGTGATTGTATGGGACATAGTGCTTTGGTCGAAGCCGAGTATATAACGGCATTTCCGACCGCAAACAGAACAAGTTTTTATTATTCCTTTTCTTTTTTACCCAAAGAAGAGAGGGAAGCAATTCATACTGTGTATGCTTTTTGTCGTCAGATTGATGATATTGTAGATGATAACCCAACACGCGAAAACGAAAATATTCTTAAAAAGAGAAAAAGATTAGATTGGTGGCGCAATGAAATTGAACGAAGTTATACCGATGACTCTACAATATTATTACCCTTAACAACTGTTAACAAGCGATTCTCCATACCCAAACAATACTTTCTTACTCTCATTGATGGGTGCGAGCGTGACTTGCTGCAATATCGTTATGAGACATTTGCAGAGTTAAAAGAATACTGTTATGCGGTGGCAAGTGTGGTTGGGCTTATGTGTATAGAAATATTTGGTTATAAATATGATGAAACGCAAGAATATGCTATAAACTTGGGCTATGCTTTACAACTGACAAATATCTTACGCGATATAAAAACAGATAAGGACAGGGGATATATATATATGCCACAAGAAGATTTACAGCGTTTTAAGTTAACAAATGAAGATATTGTCAATGAGCGATATGATGAAAGATTTATAGAGCTTATGCGATTTGAAGCAAGGCGTATTCGTGAGTATTATCATAAAGCCCGCACTGCTTTACGCCCTGATGAGAGAAACACAATGTTCACGGCAGAAATTATGGATGCTATATATTACCGTCTCTTAGAAAAAATTGAACTCAATGATTTTAATGTGTTTAGAAAAAAAATTACTGTTTCGACTTCCCATAAAATTATCATAGCATTAAAGCATTATCTGTCATCGCGTATGTTTATTTCACGTATAAAAAAATAAATATGAAATATTGGTTAGTAAAATCCGAACCGTCTGTGTATTCTTGGGAGCAATTTATTGCCGATGGCAGAACATTGTGGGACGGAGTACGCAATTATCAAGCACGTAATAACTTAAAAGCTATGGCTGTCGGTGATATTGTATTGTATTATCACAGCAATGAAGGTCTTGCAATTGTAGGCAATGCTAAAGTTGTACGTGAGGCATATCCTGACCCAACGATTGATGATGAGCGGTGGGTTGCCATTGATTTAGTTCCATTATCGGCTTTTCCCGTTCCTGTGACTTTGTCAAAAATTAAACAAGAACCGACATTGCAATCCATGGCTCTGTTAAAGCAAGGAAGATTGTCTGTTGTGCCCGTTACACCTCAAGAATATGACTGTATCATGTCATTGAGTGGGACTAAAAAATAACTTCTTAGTGTACATCGTTTCATATTGAACGGCATGGTGACTTGCCATACACTACGATGAATCTATTGCAAAGGCGAAGCGCATTTTCCAACTCTCTACTTGCACTTGAGTTCTCACGCGCCACCCTCCTCCGAAACGGTAGTTGTTTGTTTCGGACAATACTTCTACGGATGCGTATGGCAAGTTATCGTGCCGTTGTTTTTTTGGAATGACCTTTGTCCTTATATTATGTGCAGTTCACTGTATTTGAGGGTAATTCTATGAAAACTTTCCGCTATGTTTCTTTTGCTTTTATCGTTTCTGCTGCCATTGCGATATTGCCATACTCATCAGTGGCTGCAAATTTGTCCTCCATAAAAACAGAGATGAATCGAGCCATTTTTTATGGCATCGGTTCGATCTCAAATCCACAAATACAACAAAATTCTGAGAAAACCCAACTCCTATTTACTCTGAACGGAGTGACGGTTGCGGAAAAAGCTCATGCGGCGTTTGGCAAAGGTATGATGAATGACATTGATGTTGTGTATGAAAAAGGTTTAACAAAAATTTTTATTCAACTTAAAGAAAAACAAGGGTTTACTGTTTGTCATTTGCCATATTCTGATGCATGGTGTATTGATGTCTTCGATTGGGATAAACTGTCGGCACATGATGATATGTACAGAGGTGCTCAATTAGCGTTGCAAGATGGATTGGCGCAACTGGCATTACAAAATTTGCGAACTGTTGCAGAAAAAGGCCATAGTGATGCTGCTGCTTTTCTTGGGGTTGAATTAATCAAACAAGGTCTCTATGATGAAGCATTGGGATGGCTGAAAAAGGCAATTCGAGGTAATACAACCATTGCAGATGCTTATGGTGGATTATGTCAGATTGCAAGAGTAAACGGTATGAGCGAGGAGGCAAAATCCTATGAAAAACGATTCTGCGATATTACCGGTTTGAGGTCAGTATTAGACATCCCTGTTCAATATCAGCCACCACTTGCAACAATCAATGACAATAACAATGAGGAAGAACCATTGTCAATCGCTGCGATTATGGTGGACGAAGATAATTTACACGATAGCACATCGTACGCAGCAACCAAGGATACCTCGCGTTTTTCTTCACTATTTGCAACAAATACCACTGATCAAAATAGCGGAGATGCGAACAAAGAAGTCATTAATGCTTCCTTGATGCCTCAATGGATGAAAACCGTTTCAATCGCTGCAATTGCTGTGCTATTGAGTGCTGTTATTGCAATGGTGGTTATGTATATTCGCTGGCGCAAAAGGAAACAAGAAGCATTTGAGATGGACGAGGAAGATGAAAATAGCATACCTGAAACTTCACTGTTTGCTGCCGAATTACAGCAAGCACAATCGCAAACACCCGCTGCATCCTTACAATCTGCTGCAAAGTCCTATGCGAATACATTCGAAAAAACAATTGATGATACATCAGAGAATGAAAACAGTATTTCTACAGTTCCTCTTGCAAAAAATGTATCACAAGAAAAAACAATGCTCGAAGAATTTATCGGCGAAGTCATTACAATGAGTAAAAATGCTGTGGATAAAGGAAAAAATTATGTAGAAGAGCGTAAACAGTCTTTGGTTGAAGGTGTGTTCTCACCTGAAGATAATGATGATAATCTATGGCATGAAGATTCTATCATCGTTCCACAAAGGGGCGAATATGAGTTAGCAATGAATTTACAAGCAAAACAACGCATTCAAAGGTCACAATCATTGGGAACATTAGATGCTGATATGCTACCATCACAACAATTTGGCATAACAAAAGTAGCCAGAAAATTGGGTATAGAAACAGGGAGTATAGAAGCAAAACGATCAATTTCACATTTGCAAACTGATGCACATGCACTTAGTGATTTACGCAAGAAATTCTCAAAACAGTCATCGGTACATTTTGCTTCATGACATTAAGCATAGTGGTACAATCAGATAAAAAATGTTATTTGATATAATCTGTTTCTTTGAGTATAATAACACCGGAAAATTTATCTTGATATAATTAATACTTTACTAATCTTTTTGCTTCCACTACGTATTGAAATGAAATAGGGATTTATAGGATATTGAGAAACATCAAGAGCAATATGATTTGTGCTGTATGATTCTTCAAAAATAATATTTCCCACTATGTTCTGAATAGAAATGTGCAAAGTATTGACATCTCTATCTCCCTGAATATACACTCCATGATTCGTCGGATTGGGATATATACTTACAGATTCCTCGTCAATTTCGTTTACAGTAACAGGAGTTTGAAATAATTCACGTATCGGTTTGCTGCTCCATGGACAAAAATGCCCAACGGTATCTACCCAGTATGATGTGCTATTATCAATATCACTAAATGGACAGCCGTCGCAGACCTCTACGGACATTTCCGCTAGACCCCACTTGTCGGGAATAAAGTGCCAAGTAAATTTATGTGTTGAGTTACGATTATATCCACCATCCGAATATTCAATTTTTCCATTAATATGTTGCCTTTGCTCTATTGGTTTTTCTATTTCTATAAGTACCTTTTCAATGAGGATACTATCAGATGCAGCCGCAATAAACGATGTGTCCTGCCATTTACCATGACCACATGCCAAGGTTCTAAATTCAAAGTAACGCATAGTCTGCGCATTACTCATCAATGAAAAAAGTAATAATAACGTTGTAGCGAAAAGTGTAAAGTTCATTGCTGTTTTCCCTGTGAATTGTTGTGTTTCTCAGTAATAACACGCTACCGAATAACTTTGATTCACCGACCATTAAATCTGTAAAAAGAACAAAGTATGCTGATATACATAATTGATACGAAAACAGTAATTTTTACTCTGAACATTATGGACAAGATTCTAAATAGTTAGACTTTTTCTAATGATTGTAATAACTCCACTATTCTTTGTACTTTTATTTCCTCAGTCTTTGCAGAATAAATGTGTTCGATAATTTCATCTTTTTTCAGTTCTGAAAGTGCTGTAAAAGCTCTTTGTGCTTGAGGACTTGATGCTAAGCATAAGTGAAGCTCCTCAGGGATATATACCGATACCGTATCTGCAAAAAGAATCACTCTGACAGTATCACCTGCTTGTTTACCTATTTTATGACGAATTTCGGCTTTGACGGGAAGGAATAATCTGCCATTACCCATGGGCATTAATTTACAATGCCTTATTTCAATGTCATCAATATAGGCTCGTACTGTTACCCAACCAAATGGTTTGCTTTTGTCTTGAACTATCTCATGAATCTCTGCGTATGTCCATCCACCTTTACCCGGAAATTTTTCTAAGATATATGTGTTATCAACTAAAGGGCTATTAATGTCCATATGATTCACCTATAATTTATATGCCATACATCGAATAACAGAGCCAATACCATTATGGAATAGACCCTCATTGAGTTGTATCACTTTTTCTTCAAGTGAAATAAATTCAAAATCTGAAAAATCATGTTGTAGTTCTTCTATCGAAAAAAGGAAGTCTATGTCTTTTGGTCCTCCCACATTTTCATTGATTTTTCTGTATTCTAAGTGATTTTTACTGAATCCTTCAAAGAGTAAAATACCGCCTTTACGTAATAATGTTTGTAATCTCGCATGAATTTGTGCTCTTTCGTTCGGCGGAAAATGCGCATACATTAATGCTACGGCATCAAATTGGTTCATTGTAAAGGGTAAATCTGAAATGTTGCCAACATGATAATCAATCGTGACATTATTTTTATTTGCTAATTGATACGCTTTCTTTTGTCCCTCGACGCTTATATCAAATGCTGAGACATTCCATCCCTGAGTCGCTGCAAATACTGCATTGCGCCCTTCACCTTCAGCAGGGAATAAAATATTCCCACAAGGGAGTTTGCTTAAGTTTTCGCGGAGATATTCATTGGGTGTGGTACCATACGCATAATCCTCAATACGGTATCGTTCATCCCACATTGCTTGCCATGAATTGTGTTCAGTCATAAAATATTATTTTGATACATAAAGTGTTATACAAAGTATTATACTCATAATTGTAATAACAACTACTTTTAAAATATGCACTATACGAATTGCTTTTTTATACTGTTCTTCGGAATTACTATCATTTATATCTTGTGTATAGTTCAATGTGTGAGGATATTTAGCTAATAAAGATAATCCTACATGAAGTAATGTTGTTATAGTTGGGAATAGCCAGATAAAAGATTTATCACCGAATGTATGCGCATCGCCGACTAATGAAAAGTGAATCGGTATGGTAGAAGGTAGCGAAGGATAAAGAAATAATAGAATAAACCACATTAAAACAACTATAAACCAACATACATTGTCACATAATGAATAGTGTCTGTTGCGGTAATATTGTATGAGTGACCTACTTATTCTCATAGCACATTAATCATAGTGAAAAAAATCAGACTGAATTTACCCTGCCCATTCAAACGAATTTCTGATTTGTTCCATTGAGAATTTCGCACCGATACAAATACATAATTTGACACGAGCTTTTTGACCATTCATAAAATCAGCAAAAATTACTCCGTTATCATGTAAATGTTTTCCTGCTCCTTCATAGGCATAAACTTTTTCAATGCGCCCGACGGGGCAGCGTGACACTAAAACAACAGGAATACCTGATTGTACCGCAGCAATCAGTTCATAATACACAGCGGGCGGCACATTGCCTGCTCCGAATGCTTCAATAACGATACCTTTGGCTCCGGCATCAATACATTGTCGGATTTGCCTTCCGTCCATCCCTGCATAGCATGAAAGTAATGGTACAAAATCGGGTAATGATTCGACAATAAAATGCTCACGATGAAGCGGTTTTCTGTAGAGCATAAGCGTTTCGTGAAAAATTCTTCCCAAAGGACCAAAATCCAGACTCTCAAATGTATTCAGTTCTGTTGTATCATTTTTGCTGACTTCACTTGCAGCATTCAGTGTTTCGGAAAGACACACGACAGTACCATATCCTCGTAAGGCAGAGATCGGAAGAGCACAC
>JAFLBY010000042.1 GCA_017302855.1 Candidatus Kapaibacterium sp. | reverse complement strand
ATGTGATTCTTGATTTTATATTGACCGTTAGATTCATAGATTTTCGGTCGGCAGTATCAAGACTTACACCGAATTTCTTGAGATAGGTATTGAGGATGGTAAATTTTTGGTCTCTGTTTAAAGTGTGAGTACCAATAAGTGTATCAAGTGATTTCGCGGATGTACTATCAAAGGTAAACTTGGCAAATGTCGTAACAATACCGTTATCATTTTTGGTCACAATGACGGAGTCTTTGACATTTTCGATATATGTCTCATTAAAGTAAAGATAACACGATGTCTTATCACCAACATCCGTAAAATCAACATTAGGGTTACCTCCAAAATCATTGGGATTAGGAGTGTTCGGGGTAGTCGAATCGCTGCATGACGAAAGAGAAAAAAGAAATGCAGCAAGAATAACCGAATAGAACATAGCTTTCATACATCACCTCATAACAAAAAAAAATCTGCTTAATTATTAATTCTTTTGAATCATAATAGTTATAACAGTTGTTTTTCAACATCGTTACACACGCAAAATTACGTGTTTTGTGTACTATGAAACTAAAATAATAATTAAGCAGATTTATAAATCTACTATGAGATTATGCTTTATTTTCTTCTTCGTTATTCTGTGATGCCTCATCATTTGATGATTGGGCTGATTCACCGGCATCAGCATTATCTTGCTGTTCTGCGACTTCTGAAGATACTTCAACATCTGAAGATTCGGCAACTACTTGCTCATTCACTTCTTCTGTGACAGCTACAACTTCTTCCACGACCGGAGCAGCTTGCTCTAATGGCGGAGAAACAACTTGTACAGGTTTTGCAGTCACAGTGGCAACCGATTTTTTACGGCGCGCACGCGATGCAACGCCATCTTGAGGATTTGAATAATCAACAAACTCGATAATTGCAACATTACCACCATCACCACGGCGCTGTCCGAGTTTAGTTATCCGCAAATATCCGCCATTGCGATTAACGATTACGGGAGCAATTTCTGTAAATAAGTGTTCAAGTGTTTTCTTCTGAGTGATAAAACGAGCAACTTGACGACGATTATGTATATCAACCGTTTGACCCGTTGGAAGATTACCCTGTTGCTCATTCAAAAGTGCATTTTTTGCTCGAGTAATGAGCTGCTCTGCAAAAGGACGCAACTCTTTTGCTTTCGCTTCAGTTGTCTTGATACGTTTATGCTCAAACAAAGACATTGCCATATTGTTCAGCAATGCTTTTCTGTGACTGGCAGTACGTTTTAATTTTCGACCGGATTTAAGATGTCTCATAATTACAATTCAAACGTTATAATATTCAATCCGCTTAACCTGCGGTGGATTCTTCAGTTAACTCTTGTCTATAGTCTTCAATATTCATACCGAATTGAAGCCCGTTTTCTTTTACAATATCAGCCATTTCATTCAAAGATTTACGACCGAAGTTTCTAAATTTCAATAAGTCTTGCTCCGTAAGCTGAACCAATTCTGCTAATGTGCCTATATTGGCCGCTTTTAGACAATTGTGCGCACGGACAGAGAGTTCGAGTTCCTCAACCGGTTGGAAAAGGATACGTCGAATGCGATTTCTCTCTTGAATGCGTGCTTCCTCTTCAGGAGTTAATTCTCTTTTTTCATCAACAACAATTTTGGTCGGCTTAAAATGACCGAACATTGCAAGATGTTCTTGCAGAATTACTGCAGCATTTTCTACGGCTTCTTGTGGTGTGATTGTTCCGTCTGTATGAACATCAAGCGTTAATTGTTCATAATCGGTTTTTTGTCCCACACGAAAAGGTTGAATTGTATAGACAACATTTTTAATGGGCGTATGTATAGCATCAATTGCCATCATACCAACCGGAAAATCTGATGTGTTTTGCTCTTCAGCAGGCACATAGCCACGCCCTTTTCCAAGACGTAATTCGACATCAAATTCTGCATCATCAGCCAGAGAAGCAATGTGATGTTTGAGGTTAAGCACTTCAATTTCAGGTGAAGCATTTTGTATATCTTGGGCAGTCCAAGCACCACTGCCTTTAATCTTAAAGGAAACGGTAGGAGCATTGGTGCTCAAGATTTTAAAACGCACTTCTTTGAGATTCAAGATTATTTCGGTCATATCTTCGATAACACCGGGAATTGTTTGAAACTCATGAAAAACGCCTGAGATACTCAACCCGATAATCGCTGCGCCGGGCGTAGATGACAAAAGCACACGCCTCAAGGCATTGCCTATTGTAACCCCATAACCCTCTTCAAGCGGTTGCATGATAAATTTTGCACTACTTTGTTCGGAGGAATTTTCGATTGTCACACCTTCCGGCATTTGCAATGCTGCAATCATACTGTTCTTTCTTTTTTTCGTTACTAAAATAGTTAGCAATAACACTTACAAAGTATTATTATTAACAAACATTTGAGAGATATTAGCGGGTCGTAGCAAAACTTTTTTAGACACGACGTCTTTTTGGAGGACGGCAACCATTGTGAGGAAGAGGCGTACGATCAATAATACTCAAAACCTCTAAACCTGCACTTGATAATGCACGTACGGCAGCTTCTCTACCGCTTCCGGGACCTTTTACTACAACTTCTAATTTTCGAAGCCCCATATCATAAGCCTCTTTAGCACAACGCTCGGCAGATACTTGAGAAGCATAGGGAGTATTTTTCTTAGAACCACGGAAACCATTTCGTCCGGCACTTGACCAGCACAAAGCGTTACCATAGGTATCAGTAATAGTTACCAACACATTATTAAATGTTGCTTTGATAAAAGCGCGACCATGAACATCGGCAACAACTTTTTTCTTAACCCGTTTTTTTATAGCAGCCATCGGCTCATTCGTGTAATTGAGTTAAACTGTAAATTCTTAAGTAATTGAGTTCTATATAATTTGAAAAATAGAACTTTGTTTGATGGTTATGCAGCGATTGTATATACAAAAAAGCATCTGCACAAGCCAATACTATTAGGTATTATTTCTTTACTGCTTTCTTTTTACCCGCTACTGTCTTACGGCGACCTTTACGAGTACGTGAATTTGTTCTTGTACGCTGTCCACGCACCGGCAAACCACGACGATGACGCAAACCTCTATATGCCCCTACATCCATTAAACGTTTAATGTTTAACTGAATTTCAGAACGTAATTGACCTTCAGTCTTATATTCTTGAATAATCTGACGTAAGCGTGCAATCTCTTCATCTGTCCAAGTTGCAACACGTTTACTTTCATCAATACCGGCTTTAACCAGAATTGCTTCCGAAGTTGTACGTCCAATACCAAAGATATAAGTAAGACCAATTACTCCGCGTTTATTTTTCGGTAAATCTACACCTGCAATACGTGCCATTCAGCTCTCCTCTTATCCCTGACGTTGTTTAAAACGTGGATTTTTTTTGTTGATGATGTAAACGCGCCCTTTGCGACGGACAATTTTATCATCCGGATTGCGCTTTTTTACTGATGCTTGTACTTTCATAACAATATCTCTTTCTCTATCGAAATCTTAATTTTTGCTGAACACTTTGTGAATAGATTACTTGTAACGGTAAACGATTCTACCCTTTGACAAATCATAGGGTGACAACTCAACCGTTACTTTATCGCCCTGAAGAATCTTTATAAAATTCATTCTCATTTTACCGCTGATGTGAGCAAGGACTTTATGATCATTGTCCAATTTAACAATGAATTGCGTATTTGGCAATGTTTCATCTATAACACCATCAACGCGTATAAGGTCTTGCTTTGGCATAAAATGATCCTATTCTTAAACAAAATTTATTCTGTACTTTTTATACTCCGCCAACACCAAGAGTTGCACGTCCACGAATTTTTCCGCTTTTCATGAAACCATCATAATGTCGCATGAGCAAATATGACTCAATCTGCTGTAATGAATCTAAGGCAACCCCAACTACGATCAGAAGACTTGTTCCACCAAAGAATGATGCAAACATCGGAGGTACATTAAGTACATTCGAAACAAAAGTCGGTAAGATAGCAATTATTGCCAAAAATATTGAGCCGGGTAATGTAATTTTCGTTAGTATGTTTTCAATATAATCCGCAGTGGCTTTACCCGGACGAACACCCGGTATAAATCCTCCATTTTTCTTCATATTTTCAGCTGTATCTTTAGGATTAAAGATAATTGCTGTATAAAAGTATGTGAAAAATATGATTATTGCAGCATAAATTGCAGCATAGAAAAAAGAGCGCTCACTAAACATTTGTGAGATATAGATAACCGTTGGGCTTTCCGGAGCAAATGATAAAAGCGTGTTGGGAATAAACATCAATGATTGCGCAAAAATAATGGGCATCACACCTGCTGTGTTAACACGTAAGGGTATATATTGTGTCTGACCACCATATTGCTTGTTACCAACAACTCTCTTTGCATATTGAACAGGAATTCTGCGAGCACCTTGGGTAATAAGTACTACACCGGCGATGATTGCAACCAATGCTCCAAACATAAAAATATCTATGAGCCAGCGATTACCACCATTTGCTATCACAAGATTTACCTCTTGACCAACAGCAGCTGGCAATCGTGCAATTATACCAATGAATATAATCAATGAAATACCATTTCCGATTCCACGTTCTGTGATTTGTTCGCCCAACCACATGAGAAACATCGTACCTGAAGTCAATAGAATAACTGCAGATATATAAAAACCTATCCCACCATCAGCAATAGCGCCTTGTGAACGACTTGCCATACTGATTGCCATACCCCATGCTTGTAATGCTGCAATAGGCACTGTAGCTATACGTGTCCACTGATTAAGTTTACGTCTTCCCTCTTCACCTTCGCGTTGCATCTTCTGTATTTGCGGCATGACTATGCCTGCAAGTTGAAAAATAATACTCGCAGAAATATACGGCATAATGCCCAAAGCAAAAATAGCCGCATTGGAGAATGCTCCTCCTACGAACATATCATATAATCCAAAAAGCGTGTTAGCATCAGTGCTCCCTGCTTGCATAGCAGCGATATTGACTCCGGGAAGAGTGATATAAGCACCGATTCTTACACCGATGAGCACAAGAACTGTAAAAATAATTCTAGTACGTAATTCTTCAATTTTGAAGATATGCTGGAAGGTTTGAACAAGGTTAGCCATTTGTCAATGCAGTGCCTCCAAGTGATTCGATCTTTGCTTTTGCTGAAGCTGAATAGCTATCCGCTTGAACATGCAAAACAGAAGTAATATCACCATTGCCAAGGATTTTAACCGGTTGGGACGATGAGCCAATGACACCGCTGTTACGCAAATTTTCGACAGTTACCGCCGAAGCTTGGATTCTTCCTGAATCAACAAGAGTTTGAATTGTTGATAAGTTCACAACCTGATATTCAACTCGAAAAGGATTTGTGAACCCAAATTTTGGAAGACGGCGCACGAGAGGCATTTGACCGCCTTCAAAACCGCTTTTATTTTTATGTCCCGAACGCGATTGGTGACCTTTATGTCCACGAGTAGAAGTTCCACCGTGTCCAGAACCGGCTCCACGACCGATACGTTTTGATTTTTTAACCGAACCGGCAGCCGCCGCAAGATTTCCGATATGCTTCATAACCGTCTCTTATAATCTTAATTTTCTACTACGTTAACAAGATGTGTAACAACCGCAATCATACCGCGTGTCTGCGCATTATCAGGCATCACAACCGAATGATTCGGACGGCCAAGCCCCATAGCTTTTATTGTGCGTTTTTGGTTTTCTTTACACTTAATGATACTACGAGTCTGCGTTATTGTAAGTGTTTGTGCCATGATACGAATTTGCTCTGTTAATGTAATGTATGTACTAAATATTTTTGATGAAAAGTCTTAACCGTGCATTACTTTTGCAACACTCACACCGCGACGATCTGCCACTGTTGTGATGTCCTCGAGCATCGTTAATGCTTTAATAGTTGCTTTAACTGTATTATGTGGATTCGATGACCCCATACTTTTGGTTAAAACATCTTGAACGCCTGCCAATTCAAGAACCGCGCGTACGCCTCCGGCGGCAATAACACCTGTACCGGCAGTAGCGGGTTTAATGAGAATTTTTGCAGCTCCGAATTTTCCTACAACATCGTGTGGAATCGTATTGTCTTGCAAGCGTACTTTGGTGACATTTTTCTTAGCCGCCTCTGTAGCTTTTTGGACAGCATCTACGACCTCACCTGCTTTGCCGAGACCATAGCCCACATGTCCGTTGCCGTCACCGACAACAACAATTGCTGAAAAATTAAAGCGGCGACCACCTTTTACTACTTTCGCCGTTCTGCCGACATGGACGAGTTTATCCTTAAGATCCAACTCTGATACTTTCGTTTTTGCCACGTAGATGTACTCCGTTTGAAGATGTTAGTGCTAATTAAAATTGCAATCCGCCCTCGCGTGCACCATCTGCCAGTGCTTTTACGCGACCATGATACATAAACCCGTTTCTGTCGAAAACAACAGATGAGACATTTGCTGCCAAAGCTCTTTGAGCTAAGATTTTACCGACCAAATGACTTTTTTCGGATTTTGTCTTGCCTTCCACTGATGAAACAACTTCTTTATCCGTAGATGAAGCAGCTGCAACTGTGTGGCCTTTTGTGTCATCAATTACTTGAGCATAAATATGTCCAAGACTGCGATAGACACTCAGACGAAGACGCTCTTGTGTTCCGAACACTTTTTTACGAACACGCTGCTTTCTTCTAGCACGTTGTTTAACTTTTAATTTCTGTACGCTCATTGTTTGCTCTATAAAGAGGTTGAGAACTTCTTTTCGTATTTGTTATTGTGTTATGTAAGCGATTTATAATTCCTACTTACCAGCCGACTTTCCGGCTTTACGACGTATATATTCACCTGCGTAACGAATACCTTTTCCTTTGTAAGGTTCGGGTTTGCGGAAACCCCTGACTCTTGAAGCAACCTCGCCAACCAAATGTCTGTCAATACCTTTAACAAGAATTTGTGTCGGTGCAGGAACTTCAAAAACAATCCCCGGAGGAGGTATAAATAATACGGGATGAGAATATCCAATGGTCAATAATAAATTTGTTTTTCTCATCTCTGCACGATAACCAACACCTTCGATTTGAAGTTGTTTTTGGAAACCATTCGTAACACCTTCGATAGCATTAGCCACTAATGCACGAGTCATACCATGTAAGGCACGAACACTTTTTTCATCGCTGTTACGAGAAAACGACAAGACATTATTTTCTAATTGACAACTAATTTCGGAAGAGATACTGACTTGTAGCTCTCCTTTTGGTCCTTTAGCATGTACTTCACCGTTGCTAAGTGAAACTTGCACACCGGCTGGTATTGTTATAATCTTTTTTCCGACCCTTGACACTGTGTTGTTCTCCTTGGATATAACTGGTGCTTACCAAATTGTACAAATAACTTCACCACCCGCATTAAATGCGCGAGCTTGCTTATCGGTAACAATTCCTTTTGAAGTTGAAATAATTGCCACACCTAAGCCGTTTTTGACACGCGGAATTTCATCCGCAGGTGCGTAGATGCGTCTGCCCGGTTTGCTAACTCGAACAATCTGGTTAATGGCGGGAGCACCATTGTGATAACGTAGAGTAACACGGATTGCCCCTTGTGGACCATTTCCTTCTACTCTTTCCCAATTCGCAATATAACCCTGATCTTTAAGAATTTCTGCTATGGCAGTCTTCTCTTTTGAAGCAGGAGCATCAACCGTTTTGTGTCGCGCTTGAGCTGCATTCCTAATCCGTGTAAGGAAATCCGCAATTGTATCTGTTACTGGCATAAATTTGTTTGAATTACGTTCAACTTTATCTATATGACTGAATGTATTTATCGATTACCAACTTGATTTACGCACGCCCGGTATTTTACCTTCTAGGGCGAGTTCTCTGAACTTATTACGACATAAGCCATATTTTCTATATACTGCACGTCCGCGTCCTGTCTGTGAACATCTACTGCGAAGCCGGGTGGGTGCACTGTTGCGAGGCAACTTTTGCAAACCTTCAAAATCGCCTTTTTCTTTCAATTCTGCCCTTATTGCAGCATATTTATCAATAAGGCGACGACGTTTTTCATTACGTGCTGTTACACTTTTCTTTGCCATTATTATACCTTGTGTTATGCTTTACGGAAAGGAAAACCAAATTCTTTGAGGAGTGCGTATGCCTCTTCATCTGTTGAAGCAGAAGTAACAAATGTAATATCCATACCTGTTATACGGTTTACCTTATCAACATCTATTTCCGGGAAGATAATCTGCTCTTTGATTCCAATGGTCAAATTTCCGCGTCCATCAAATCCTTTATCGGAAAAGCCACGAAAATCTCGAACCCGTGGTGAGGTAATATTTACAAAACGATCTAAAAACTCAAACATACGCGCTTGTCGCAATGTCACATGACACCCAATGGGCATACCTTCTCGCAATTTAAAGTTAGCAATTGACTTCTTAGAACGAGTCACAGCCGGCCTTTGACCTGCTATAAGTTCTAACTCATTTACAGCGGCTTGAAGATTTTTCGGATCGCTTACTGCAACACCAACACCCATATTCAAACAGATCTTCTCAAGTTTTGGTACTTGCATGATAGATTGATAACCGAACTGCTTCATGAGGTTCGGGATAATTTGTTCACGATAAAACTGCTTTAAGCGTGGAGTTGGGATTTCACCTTGATACTGTTCAATCCGTGCGCCTTCTGGTTTTATGTCGAACTTTTTTGACGTTGTTTGTTTCTTTGCCATGATACGCTGCTATCAATTTTTTAGTTCTTTAGTATAATATTTTGAGCGTTTTGTTCGAACAACCCGGACTTTTTCTCCGTTCCGTTCTTCTATACCCACTCTAACAGGAATACCGTCCGAGTCAACAAGTTGTACATTTGAATAATGTATTGGCATTTCGCGCTCTACGATACCGCCCTGTTGATTTGCTGCTGAAGGTTTTTCATGTTTTTTTCTTACATTTATTCCTTCAACTAAAATACGCATAGTTTTAGGATAAATACGAATGACGCGTCCGGTTTTGCCTCGTTCCCAATGTTCGGCTTGCGTTCCTTCGGTTTTTTCACTGCGACCGGCAATAACCATTACCATATCGCCTTTTTTAATCTTGAGTTTCATTTTCACATTCCTCTACTTAAAGAACTTCGGGAGCAAGTGAGATAATTTTCATAAAGTTTCTTTCACGTAACTCACGCGCCACCGGACCAAATATACGTGTTCCTCGTGGCTCGCCTTGATTATTGAGAATAACCGCAGCGTTTTCGTCAAAGCGAATATAAGAACCATCTTTGCGACTTATTTCTTTTTTTGTTCGCACAACTACAGCCTTGCACACATCGCCTTTCTTCACATTACCATTCGGCAACGCCGCTTTTACTGAAACCACGATGACATCACCTACACCCGCATAGCGACGAGCATGACCACCTAATATGCGGATACACCGTACACGTCTGGCTCCGGAATTATCAGCTACAATAAGGTTTGATTCTTCCTGTATCATTTCTCTGCTCTCCCTCTATTAAATTGCACGTTCAATAATTGTATCAAGAGACCAACGTTTCTTGGCACTTAATGGACGACTTTCAACAATGCGCACCGTATCACCGATACCACATTCATTGTTCTCGTCATGTATCATAACGCGCTTTGTTTGCTTGAAATACTTTTTATAAATCGGGTGCGCAACTTGGCGTTCCAAGGCAACAACTGCTGATTTATTCATTTTATTACTTACTACCTTGCCAACGCGATACTTACGATGCGGTTGTTTTTGCTCGGTTTGCTGTTCATTTACTGTTTCTTGCATTAATTATATCTCCCGATATTAGCCGTTTGCCCGTTCATGAAGAACAGTTCTGATACGAGCAATATCTTTGCGTAATGTATTAAGTTGAGAAGTATTTTGCAATTGTCCGAGTACACGCTGAAAACGAAGTTTTGTTAGTGTATCCTCATTTTCGCGAATTGCTATTAAGAGCTCTTCATTGCTCAAGTCGCGTAAATCTTTCGCTGTTCTTCCTTTCATTCCATCACCGCATCATGACGTGTAACAAACTTTGTTTTGATTGGCAGTTTATGAGATGCTAATCTTACCGCTTCCTCAGCTGCCTCTTTAGAAACACCGTCAATTTCAAAGAGTATGCGTCCTGGTTTTACTACAGCAACCCAAAATTCCGGATTACCTTTACCACTACCCATACGAGTTTCGGCTGGTTTCTTTGTGACGGGTTTATCCGGAAATATCCGAATCCACACTTTTCCATCACGTTTTAAGTAACGATTAATAGCAATACGAGCTGCTTCAATTTGACGATTCGTAATCCAAGCTGGCTCTAGAGCTTTCAAACCAAAGGTTCCAAAATCCACAGAAGCCCCACGAAACGATTTGCCGGCTCGCCTACCGCGCTGTGTTTTACGATGTTTTACTCTTTTTGGTATTAGCATGACGTATTCTTCTAATTATTCTCTTTGATTGTGTTATGATACACTAATGTTTCACTTAATCGCCTGATTGTTGTTTTCCGATAATTTCACCACGACATACCCATACCTTGACTCCGATTTGACCATATATCGTAGATCCCGTAGAAACTCCGTAATCAATGTCGGCACGAAGCGTATGCAAAGGTACTCTGCCCTCTTTATACTGCTCGGTTCTGCTCATATCCGCTCCACCTAAGCGACCCGAACACATAACACGAACACCGTCAGCACCTGTCCTCATAGCTGCACTTACCGCTTGCTTCATTGCTTTTCGGAAAGAAACTCTGCCTTCAAGCTGAGATGCAATATTATCTGCTACCAACTGAGCATCCAATTCAGGACGCTTAATCTCGCTGATAAGAATTTTAGCGTCTTTCTTTGTAAGCCTTTTTAGTTCCTCTTCCAACAAAGTAATATCTTTACCGGATCGTCCGATAATTACCCCCGGACGAGATGTGTGTATGGTTATGCGCATTTGTTTTGCAGTCCGCTCAATCACGAGACGAGCAACACCTGCTTTTTTCAAACGGCTTTTTATATATTGGCGCACCATTAAATCTTCTGAGAGTTTTTCAGAAAGATTTCTTTCGTCAAACCAATTAGCATCCCATTGTTTAATGATGCCTAAGCGCAACCCTATCGGATTAGTTTTCTGACCCAACGTTATACTCCTTGTCGCTACTTTTAATTAGCAAGTTCTGAAACGACGATTGTTAAATGATGCGAGCGTTTACGAATTCTGTACGCACGTCCCTGCGGTGCAGGAGATATACGTTTCATCATAGGACCCGCATCCACATATGCTTGTTTTACAACCAATTTAAAAAGGTCATAAGATTCAAGTGATTTATTTTCTAAGTTAGCTACCGCTGAACGAAGTACCATTTCTGCATCATTTGCAGCTCCCTTCGAATGAAATCGAAGGATATTTAATGCTTCACCAACTGATTTACCGCGCACCAAATCAACCAATAGGCGCATTTTTCTCGGTGATGAGCGTAAAAACCGACGTATTGCACGAGCTTCCATAGTGTTTGATTCTCTCACGATTATTTCTTACCTGTTTTCAAATCTTTACGATTACCTGCGTGTCCTCGATATGTACGGGTTGGAGAAAACTCACCGAGTTTATGACCCACCATATTTTCTGAAACATACACAGGTATAAATTTATTACCATTATGTACAGCAAAAGTGTGACCTACAAAGTCAGGAGATATCATCGATGCCCTAGACCATGTTTTAACGACTTTTTTTTGACCTGCTTTATTCAATTCATCAATTTTCTTCACTAACTTGATACTGATGAATGGTCCTTTTTTAAGAGAACGAGCCATTGTTTCCTCTATTATTTAGTCCGTTTTCTAATAATCAAAGCATCGGATTTTTTTCCTTTTTTACGAGTTTTCAATCCTTTTGCTAATTGTCCCCATGGCGAACGAGGGTGTTTTCTACCGCCACCTGATTTAGATTTACCTTCTCCGCCGCCCATTGGGTGATCAATTGGGTTCATAGCCATACCACGAGTCTGAGGACGAATGCCTTTCCAACGTGAACGTCCGGCTTTACCCCATAGAATGTTTTCATTATCTGAATTTCCTACTGACCCCAAGGTAGCAACACATTCAGCTGGGATATTTCTGATTTCCCCTGAAGGTAGTTTTACTTGAGCATATTTTGCATCACAGCCAACTAATTGAGCTGATGCCCCTGCACTTCGTGCAATTTGACCACCTTTGCCGGGTTTCAACTCGATATTGTGTATCATCATACCAACCGGTATCTTACTTAGGGGCAGAGTATTACCATCTTGAAATTCTGCTTTTGGTCCTGAAATAATCTCTTGACCAACTTTGAGTTTGTCAGGTGCGATAATATAGCGCTTTTCGCCATCTTCATACTCTACCAAAGCAATACGGCATGTACGATTAGGATCGTACTCAATAGTTTTTACGATAGCTTTAATACCTATTTTATTGCGCTTAAAATCAATAATACGGTACTTACGCTTATGCCCACCTCCACGATGTCTCGAGGTAATGCGACCGGTATTATTGCGTCCACCACTTTTCTTAATAGGTTCAAGCAATGATTTCTCTGGAGTGTCTGTTGTCACTTCATTGAAACTGCTTACAGAGTAAAATCTTGTACCCGGTGTAATCGGTTTTAGTATTCTTAATGCCATTGTTTTAATTCCCTATTTCGCCTTACCATTGCTCAATGATAAACTTGTTCTTATTCTTCAACGTTTCCTTCTCCGCCTACGATATCTATCGTATATCCGGATTTCAGTGTAATTATTGCTTTCTTACGAAGTGGCGTATGTCCTCTCATTAACCCCCGCTTTGTCATACGTGTTTTATTTTTCCCACGGATTACTACGGTTCTTACATTATCCACTTCCACTCCGAACAATGCTTTTATCGCATGTTTGATTTGAATTTTATTCGCATCAGGAGTCACTTCAAAGGTATATTTTCTTGATTCTTGTACTTTATTTGCTTTTTCAGTAAGAATCGGACGTTTGATTACTGTAGTTGTCATAATTTATTGCTTCTCCTTCATCAAAACGTTTCGATAACTTTTTGAACAGAACTTTTGCACAATACTATTTTTTTGTGATTCAATATGTCATACGCAGAAGCATTCGCCGCTTGCATAGTCTGTAATTTCGCAATGTTACGAGCCGAAAGAATAACGTTCTCATCCATAACAGGCAATAAAAGCAATGTTTTATCATTTTCTATGCGAAGATTTTTGACAGCATCATACATTCTCTTCGTTTTGATTGTATCGAATGTAAAGTCATCCACGACCAAAAGATTGTTTTCCCTAACCCGAAGTGACAGAGCTGATTTGCGCGCAAGACGTTTTACTTTCTTCGGCAATCCCAACGTGTACTTGTGTGGTTTAGGTCCGTGGATAGTACCACCACCAACCCATATTGGGGAGCGTGATGAACCTGAACGTGCCGTTCCGCGACCTTTTTGCTTCCATGGTTTTCTTCCACCACCGGACACTTCTGAACGAGTTTTTGTTTTGTGTGTGCCTTGTCTTTGGTTAGCAAGATACACTTTTACAGCCAAGTGCATCGCATGTTCATGCGGCTCGACATTAAATATTTCATCCGGAAGTTCCATCGTTCCAGACTTTTGTCCATCTATTGTATATACGTCTATCTGCATGGCTCGCTATCACATTTTAATTAATTCGACAACGCTGTTAATTGCACCCGGAATACTGCCACTGACAAGTATTAGGTTGGAGTCAGGCATCACATCAACAATCTTTAAATTGCGTACTGTTGTTTTTTTGCCCCCCATTCTTCCCGCCATACGCTGTCCTTTAAATACACGCGATGGATAGGAAGATGCACCAATCGAACCGGGAGCACGCTGACGATCGGCTTGTCCGTGTGTCTGCATACCAACACCACTGAAGTGGTGACGACGTACAACACCTTGGAAGCCTTTCCCTTTACTCGTACCCACTGCTTTAACAGTATCACCTTTAGTAAAAGCACTTACGGTTATTGCTTCACCTACAGCATATACTCCTCGTATATTGCGAAACTCTTTAAGCATTCGCGCAGGGGCAACACCGGCTTTACTAAACTGACCAGCTACCGGCTTTGATATTTTATCGGTTCGTGAGTCACCATACCCTATTTGTAGGGCATCGTAACCATCCGAATCTTTTGTTTTCACTTTAACAATTGGGCAAGGACCAGCCTCGACTACGGTGCATGGAACTAAATCGCCCTTTTCATTAAAGACGCTTGTCATTCCCAGCTTTTTTCCCAATATTACACTCATGATTCTTTTCCTCGACGCTTCCAATGATTTAGACTTTAACTTCCACATCTACTCCCGCAGGCAATTCCAATCGCATCAATGCATCAATAGTCTTTTGCGTTGAACTAAAGATATCAACGAGACGTTTATGAAGACGTGATTCAAATTGCTCACGTGATTTTTTATCAACATGCGGTGAGCGGAGTACCGTATATATCTGCTTCCGAGTAGGAAGCGGAATCGGACCTGATACAACTGCTCCCGTTTGTTTTACCGTACGAACAATACGTTCGGCGGATTTGTCTATGAGATTGTGGTCGTACGACTTCAGTTTAATTCGTATTCGCTGTGCAGCCACGTCGTTTCCTCTTTATGGAGATAAATGACAAAGGAGAATTCGGAGAGAGAAGAGTGTGGGAAGATATTCACATCTTCCCACTTTC
This sequence comes from Candidatus Kapaibacterium sp., assembly GCA_017302855.1. Classification (GTDB taxonomy): domain Bacteria; phylum Bacteroidota; class Ignavibacteria; order Kapaibacteriales; family UBA961; genus UBA2353. Next base: position 7,705 of record JAFLBY010000042.1, on the reverse strand, counting down.
TCATTCCGTGTTAATTTATTTTTTTATTCGATAATTTTAGTTACAACACCTGCACCCACAGTACGGCCACCTTCACGAATTGCGAAACGAAGACCTTCTTCCATAGCGACGGTTGTAATCAATTCAACTACTAAGTTATCAACATTATCACCCGGCATAACCATTTCTACGCCACTTGGTAATTCAGCAATGCCTGTTACATCAGTCGTTCTAAAATAGAACTGCGGACGATAACCATTAAAGAACGGAGTATGACGACCACCCTCTTCACGGGTAAGCACATACACTTGAGCATTAAATTTATGGTGAGGATTGATAGAACCTGTTTTGGCAAGAACCATTCCGCGCTCTAATTCCTCTTTGTCAACACCGCGCAACAATAAACCAACATTGTCTCCGGCACGACCTTCATCAAGAAGCTTACGGAACATTTCAATGCCTGTAACTGTCGTTTTCTTACGAACACCGAAACCTACAATTTCAACTTCTTCGTTAAGTTTAACAATCCCGCGCTCAATTCTGCCTGTTCCTACTGTACCACGACCTGTAATTGAGAACACGTCTTCAATAGGCATAAGGAATGGTTTATCAACATCACGTACAGGTGTTGGTATGTAACTATCTACTGCGTCCATAAGTTCGAAAATACAGCCTGAACGCTCGTCATCTTTCGCAGCTGCCGGATCGGATCCTGCATCAAGTGCTTTAAGAGCTGAACCTTTGATGATTGGAATATCATCGCCGGGGAACTCATATTTTGATAATAATTCGCGTACTTCAAGCTCTACTAGTTCGAGCAACTCTGGGTCAGCGATATCAACTTTGTTTAAGAAGACCACAATACGAGGAACACCTACTTGACGTGCAAGAAGAATATGCTCACGTGTTTGGGGCATTGGACCATCTGTACCTGCAACTACTAAAATTGCACCGTCCATCTGAGCAGCACCGGTGATCATGTTTTTTACGTAGTCGGCGTGACCCGGGCAATCTACGTGCGCATAGTGACGATTTGCTGTCTCGTATTCTACGTGAGCGGTTGCAATGGTAATCCCACGTGCACGCTCTTCAGGTGCATTATCAATTGAGTCGAATGAGCGAGCTTGTGAAAGCCCCGCTTTAGCCAACACCATTGTGATAGCCGCTGTTAATGTTGTTTTGCCGTGATCAACGTGACCGATTGTACCGATATTCACGTGCGGCTTATTTCTTTCAAATTTCTCTTTTGCCATATCCTCACCTTTTGAGAGTAATGGTTGAACGAATAGTGGATTTATAAAAATTTATGTAAACTAACTCTTTGTCAAACCAAATTATATTTTTATGTCATAACCATAAAACTTCATTGAATAACTGCCTCTCCCTTGCGTTATGGATCGTAATGTTGTTACATATCCAAACATTTGCGCAAGTGGAACAATCGCCTCTACCGCTTGTGTGCTTTGTTGTTGCTGTATTCCCTCAATTCTTCCTCGCCTTGAACTTAAGTCAGCAATCACATCGCCAATATAATCTTCGGGTGAAACAACTTCTACACTGAAAACCGGCTCTAACATTATTGGATGTGCCTTACGACAAGCATCTCGAGTTGCTATTGATGCTGCAATTTTATACGCAATATCATTAGCGGAATCTTCTATATAGTCACCACCTATAACACTAATATGAATATCTGTCATTGGATAACCCGACAGAGGTCCTACATTCAACGATTCGAGACAACTTTGGAGTATAATCTCAAAGTATTGTTTAGGAATCTGTGTTAGCTCGGAGTGTATCTCGGCTGTGTTTCCTTTGCCACGTTCATTAGGTGTTACGTGTAGAACAACTTTTGCATATTGTCCTTTTCCATTTGCTCCTGTACGCTCAAAAACACCTTCTTGAACTACCTCGCCGCCTAATGACTCTCTGTATGCGACCTGAGGTCTTCCGACTTTGGTCTGTACATTAAATTCTCTTTTAATTCTGTCAACAATGATTTCGAGATGTAACTCGCCTACACCACTTATAATTGTTTGTCCACTTTCGGCATCGTTAAAAAAGCGGAAAGTAGGGTCTTCTTCAGAAAGCTTTGTGAGAGCTTCAACTAATTTATCTTGATCACTTGACGTTTTTACTTCTATTGATTGGTTGATTACCGGTTCGGCAAAGTCAATTTTTTCATAGAGTATAGGATGCTCAACTGCACATAATGTATCACCTGTTCTTGCAAATTTCATTGCAGGTATTGCTATTATATCACCTGCAAACACTTGAGTTACTTCTTCTCTTTTGTTTGCGGCCACTCTTAACAGCTTACCTATACGTTCATTCTTGCCGACTGTGCTATTATGCACCCTCTCTCCAACACTTACTTTGCCGGAATAGACGCGCACGAAGGATAATTGACCAACAAAAGGGTCTGTTATCACCTTAAACACTAAGCCTGAAAATGGTTCATTTTCATTTGCTTGTCTGTGTTCAACTTCATGGCTTGCTTGGGATGTGAATCCTTGCGTCTCGCCTCTATCCAAGGGCGATGGGAGATAATGCACCACAGCATCAAGAAGTGGTTGCACGCCTTTGTTTTTAAACGAGGAGCCGCACAGGACCGGAATGAATGAGTTATGTATCGTCGCCGCTCGTATAGTTTCATGTATTAGTTCAGTGCTTACTTCTTCACCATTAAGATACTTTAGCATAATTTCATCGTTAAAATCTGCAAGCGCTTCTAATAGTGCTGAATATCGTGATTCTACTTCAGTAATATATTCATCGGGAATATCTGAAGCTATCACGTTGACACCTGATGTTTCATCCTCAAAATAATATGCTTTTTTTTCAATAACATCAATTATTCCTGCGAATGAGTCAGAAGAACCAATCGGTATTTGAATAGGAACAGCTTTGGCTTTCAATTTATCAACAATCGATTGAATTGTTTTTTCAAAATCAGCACCTATTCTATCCATTTTATTCACATATGCAATGCGTGGCACTTTGTACATATCAGCCTGACGCCAAACTGTTTCTGACTGAGGCTGAACACCTGCAACACCACAAAACACGGCAACCGCACCATCAAGTACTCGAAGTGATCGCTGAACTTCAGCAGTAAAATCAACATGTCCGGGTGTATCAATAAGATTTATTTGGTGATTATTCCAAAAAAAAGTAATTGCCGCCGAAACTATCGTTATACCGCGTTCACGTTCTTGTTGCATGTAGTCGGTAACTGTATTACCTTCATCAACATTGCCCATTTTGTGAACAAAACCCGAATAATAAAGCATTCGCTCTGTTGTTGTAGTTTTACCCGCATCAATATGCGCCATAATACCAACATTACGAATATCTCTTATTACTACCGAGCGTGACATAATTCGGTCTTTAGAGTTAATTTTTCAAAGTACGTCAAAAAAACTATCTTACCATTTGAAATGGGAGAAAGCACGATTTGCCTCTGCCATTCTATGTACATCATCGCGTTTCTTCACAGCTCCGCCTTCACCGTTTACTGCTGCCAACAATTCATTAGCCAAACGGCTTGCCATTGTTTTATCGCGACGTTCTGATGCATACTGATTTAACCATCGTATAGCCAATGCGACACGTCTATCTTCACGAACCTCGACAGGCACTTGATACGTAGCACCACCCACACGTCTCGAACGAACTTCAAGTGCAGGAGCTACATTTCCTATTGCCTTGCGAAGAATTTCAACTTGATCCAATTTTGTTTTTTCAGCAACTGTATCAAGAGCCGAATAAACGATAACCTGAGCTGTTGCTTTTCTGCCGTGCGTCATCAACTTATTGATAAAGCGTGCAATCAGAACATCTCCGAAACGAGGATCAGGAATTACCGGTCTTTTTTCTGCTTTTTTCTTACGCATTGTTGTTCTTTACTTACTTGTATATAGCGTCAATAATTATTTTTTCTTACCACCCGGTGCCGGACCGCCTTTTGCATCAGCTTTTGGGCGTTTAGCACCGTATTTTGAACGACCTTGCTTACGATCTTTTACCCCTTGCGTATCCGCAGCACCGCGAACGATGTGATAACGAACACCCGGAAGATCTTTAACACGACCACCGCGAATCATAACGATTGAGTGCTCTTGCAAGTTGTGACCCTCACCCGGAATATAAGCCGTAACTTCAATACCATTTGTCAAACGAACACGAGCTACTTTTCTTAAAGCTGAATTTGGCTTTTTCGGTGTTGTTGTATATACGCGAGTACAAACACCACGTCTTTGTGGACAAGCCATCAATGCCGGCGATTTACTTTTGTATTTAACTGCTTGACGTCCTTTGCGGACTAATTGTGCTATTGTTGGCACCTTATTCTCCTGATTTGTATTTCATTAACACTTTCGTTGTGTTAAGAGCCTGCAAAATTAAGAAACTATTTTATACTATGCAAATTTTATTGAAAAATAATTGGGAAAAGATGAAAAAAACTTTACCTTTTCCCAATACACATCTCAATATTAACGCTCACCGCGTGCGCGTTTTGCTTGGAATTCTTTAACCATATCATCTTGTACTTGCTTCGGTACTGTAGCATATTTAGCAAATTCCATACTAAATTCGCCTTTTCCTTGCGTTACCGAGCGTATATCTGTTGAATAGCCAAACATCTCCGATAGCGGCACTTCTGATTCAATGGTAACATATCCGGCATCCGTTTCCGTTCCCATGATAACCCCGCGGCGCTGATTTATTTGCCCAATAACAACACCTTGGAATTCCTCAGGCGCGCTCACCTCAAGTTTCATGATTGGCTCAAGAATTACCGGTTTGGCACTTGCGTAACATTCACGAATTGCCGTCATTGCAGCAGTTTTAAATGCCATCTCCGATGAATCCACAGGGTGGTACTGTCCATCATTGAGAACAACACGCACACCTACGACCTTTTGACCAATTAACTGACCATCGCCAAGTTGTTCCTTAAATCCTTTATCGCAAGCAGGGATGTATTCACGCGGAATAACACCACCCACAATATCATCAACAAATTCATAGGTTTCTACCGCATCAGAAGGAAGGGGTTCAAGATAACCCGCTACTCGACCATACTGACCGGAACCACCCGTTTGTTTTTTATGAGTATAGTTAAACTCTGCTCTTTGCGTAATTGCCTCACGGAACGCCACTTTGGGACGACCGACAATAATTTCGGTATTATACTCTCGGCGAATACGTTCTATGTAAATTTCCAAGTGTAACTCGCCCATGCCTTTAATAATCGTTTCCCCGCTTTCTTCATCACGATATACTCTGAAAGTCGGATCTTCTTTTGTAAAGCGATTTAACGCTTTTGAGAAATTTACCTGACCTGATTTTTCTTTTGGGGTCACCGCTAACTCAATTACAGGCTCCGGAACAAACATAGATGTCATGGTAATCTGTACACTTCCATCGGTAAAGGTATCTCCCGATGCACATTCAACGCCAAAGAGTGCTACAATTTCACCTGCTCCTACTTCTTCAATGTCATGCATCTCATTTGAGTGCATACGTACAACTCTCGGTACCTTTACTTTTTTACCGTTTGCCATATTATAAATAGTATCACTTTTGCGAAGTGTACCTTGATAAATACGCATATACGTTAGCTGACCGAAACGACCATCTTCAAGTTTAAAGGCAAGCGCGACGAGCGGTGCATCAGGGTTAGAAGTCAATGTAACTTTTGCTTCATTGTTTTGCTGATCTAAACCTTCATTTGTTACATCTGTCGGACATGGCAAATAGTCAATCACACCATTCAGCAAAAGCTGCACACCTGTGTTTTTCTTTGCGGATCCACAGAATACCGGCGTAATTGCCAATTTGATTGTTTCACGACGGATAACCGGTTTCAACTCAGCAGCCGTTACTTCTTCTTCCATTAAGAATTTTTCTGCGATTGCATCATCATAATCGGCAATGGCTTCTACCAAGTCATGACGTAATTTTTTAGCTTCTTCCAGCAAGTTAGCAGGTATAGCTTCATATCGCAAGTTTTCGCCATTATCACCATCAAAATAGACAGCTTTCATTTCAATTAAATCAACAACACCCGAAAGTCTGTCTTCAACGCCAATAGGCATATTCATCATAACCGGTCTGTGACTTAATTTTTCTTTCAATTGCTGCGCTACACGAAAAGGATTAGCTCCCGAACGATCAAGTTTATTGATAAATGCAAGACGCGGTACATTGTAACGACGCATTTGACGGTCCACTGTAATAGATTGACTCTGTACACCCGCAACACCGCAAAGAACAAGCACGGCACCGTCAAGTACCCGCAACGCTCTCTCTACCTCAACTGTAAAGTCAACGTGACCGGGAGTGTCAATGAGATTTATATGATTATCACCCCATTCGCAGAATGTTGCTGCCGATTGAATGGTGATACCCTTTTCGCGTTCCAGATCCATAGAATCCATTTTGGCGCCTGCGCCATCTTTTCCACGTACCTCGTGAATAGCATGAATTTTTCCGGTATAAAACAGAATGCGCTCACTGAGTGTTGTTTTACCGGAGTCAATGTGTGCGGAAATTCCGATGTTTCGGATTTTTGTCATGTCCGCCATAATGCGATAACCCTTTACTGATGAAAGAATAAACGTCTATGCCTTTTGTGGTGGCTCTACGTATGTTAATAAATCAAAGACTACAAAATTACGCAACTGTGATTGTATGACAATAACTTATTGAAGATTTAATACCCATGCACCTCGTAAATATTATAGAGCTGCCTTATGTTTGCAGTGCACCATACATTATGATTTTATCCTGTATTTTGCGCATTGCCCTATCTGAATACATGTGATGATTATGATTGAGACACAAAGAAAACTCCTCCACCGCCATTCACATTTCTACAAACAGTAAAACATTACATTGATTAAACTTACATAGAGAATTTTACTCTTCAGAAAACAATGAATGGGAGCTTTGCTTCATAAATCCGAAATGCCTGTAGCACAAATCGGTTGCCTCTCGTCCACGCGGGGTACGTTGTAAAAAACCTTGCTGTATAAGAAATGGTTCATACACCTCTTCAAGTGTACCGGATTCTTCTCCGACAGCTACGGCAAGAGTGTTAAGCCCCACAGGACCACCACTGAATTTTTCCATAATAGCCATCAAGATACGCTTATCCATTTCATCCAAACCGAACTCATCAACTTCAAGAGCATTCAAAGCCATTTCCGCAATCGCTTTTGTAATAGTCCCTGTACCTTTTATCTCCGCAAAATCGCGCGTTCGACGTAATATTCGATTCGCAATGCGTGGCGTACCACGTGAACGACGCGCTATTTCCATGGCGCCATCATCATCTATGGGAACATTCATTAAACCTGCGGATCGCTGCACTACCTTAAACAAATCTTCGGGGGAATAATAATCTAAACGGTTAATCACCCCAAAACGTGAACGAAGAGGCGCAGTAAGTAATCCGGCTCTTGTCGTTGCTCCCACTAATGTAAACTTAGGCAAGGTTAATTGTATTGAACGAGCCGACGGACCACTGTCTATCATTATATCCAAACGGTAATCTTCCATGGCAGAGTACAGGTATTCTTCAACTATCGCAGAAAGTCGGTGAATTTCATCAATAAACAAAATATCGCCTTGTTCCAAATTGGTTAAAAGCCCGGCAAGATCACCCGGCTTCTCTAAAACCGGACCCGATGTCGTTTTGATTTCGCTTCCCATTTCT
>JAFLBY010000041.1 GCA_017302855.1 Candidatus Kapaibacterium sp. | reverse complement strand
GCCCGCAGAAGCGGAAAAACTTTAGAGCGGGAGACGAGACTCGAACTCGCGACCAACAGCTTGGAAGGCTGTGACTCTACCAACTGAGTTACTCCCGCAATCAAATATCAGCAATGTGGGTAGGGAAGGATTTGAACCTCCGTACTCGAATGAGAACAGATTTACAGTCTGTCGCCTTTAACCCCTCGGCCACCTACCCATTACTTTTGAGCTTGCAAAAATATGAAAAAAAAATTGTTGCACAAAGTTTTTCTTTTTTTTTTTACCGTTTCTTCAACTATCAACTTGAAGTGTTCTTTGGCAAATTCGACGTATCTCATTGAATTACAGTAATATAATCACACAAAAAAACTTTGCATTGATATAGTTAATCTATGGTATGTCCTCAACTACCCCGCTTATTGACTATACTAATGCTCTACCTTGTGACATCAATTTGCTCAACTAATGTACTTGTACCTTCCTTTATTGTGAGTGTATAAACTCCTTGAGGTAAAGACATACAAGGAATGTAAACTTCTTGTATAGTGACAGATTCACGTTGTAGCGTATTGCCTAAACAATGTGTAATCGTGATGAAACACCGTTATGAATATGCGCTATATGAAAATATTACCATTACCTCTTCTGAACAGGTTTTGGATATATCTTGATCTTCTCTTTGATGTCTCATGAGTATTAGTGTAGCATGCATCTTCAGAGCATGGAGCACATAGGTAATGCTGTCATTTGTTTCAGTGCGAACCAACAAGTTTACATAACCCATCGGTGAACTTCCTCTAAATTTATATCGCTCTACAATGGCTGAATGACCCGATCCGGTTAATTCTTGCAGTCTGATCTCAGTCTGATATAAATTTAACAAAAGCATAAACCCCCTTTGTTGATTTCCGGTCAAACATACAAAGACTTCGTTCGCTTGTCGTCTGTCCGCCAATGATGATGAAGACGGGTTCATCAAAGCCTCATATCTTACGATAATTATAGCCGTGATGCACAAAATTCAGCGTTGGAGCTCAATCAGCATGATGTACTGACACAGAACAAAACAACAATCAAGTTTTTATGATCAATCTACGGAGTAAATGGGAGTTGTAATGACACTATGTGCAGCTACATGCACCGTGAATAATACATGAAAAGAAGAATATTATGATTTCTACTACTACAAATCTTGGAAACGCCCTGATGTAATTCAAGAATATTTCTATTGGTATTCGTAAGTCAAAACTCAAAAAAAAATCCCTCTCCTGAACAAAAGTTCAGAGAGAGGGTCACCTTTAATGCATGATAAAATGCTGAAGGAGTTTTTCACAATGTCTCCTTAATTATTGAAGTTATGAAACTCCTGTACTCCCTAACCACATCTTTTCATGTGTATATACTTATGAGAATGCCTGAATACCTGTAATATCTGCACCAAGAATTAGGGTATGAATATCATGAGTTCCTTCATACGTGCGTACAGATTCCAAATTATTTGCATGACGCATAATCGGATATTCATCCAAAATACCATTTGCACCGTGTAAATCACGAGCAATACGTGCAATCTGAATCGCAATATCAACATTATTTCTTTTAGCCATGGATACTTGTTGAGTACGCATTGTGCCTGCATCTTTTAATCTACCCAAATGATAGCATAATAATTGTGCTTTGGTTATTTCATTGAGCATATAGACTAATTTTTCTTGCACCAATTGAAATGATGCAATCGGTTTGTCAAATTGAATACGCGATTTTGCATAATTTAATGATGATTCATAACAAGCTAAAGCTGCGCCTATTGCACCCCAAGAAATACCATATCGTGCTTGTGTTAAGCAGGAAAGCGGTCCTCGTAAACCTTCCACATTAAGCACATTTTCTTCGGGAATTTCTACATCTTGAAACACCAATTCACTTGTGACCGAAGCACGTAAGGAATGTTTGCCTTTCATCTCTGGTGCAGTAAAACCTTTCATTCCTTTTTCGACGAGAAATCCGCGCACTTTACCTTCAAATTTAGCCCACACGACAGCGACATCTGCAAGAGTGCCATTGGTAATCCACATTTTAGCACCATTAAGAAGATAGCCGCCATCAATTTTTACTGCATTGGTAATCATACCCGATGGATTTGATCCAAAATCCGGCTCGGTTAAGCCAAAACAACCAATCGCTTGCACAGAAGCAAGCTTCGGCAACCATTTACGGCGAATCTCTTCTGAGCCATACGTATAAATAGGATACATCACGAGAGAACTCTGCACCGAGGCAAAAGAACGAACAGCCGAATCACCACGCTCTAACTCTTGCATCGCAAGTCCATAACAAACATTATTGGCTCCGGCACAACCATATTCTTGCGGTAAAGTAATACCGAAGACACCAAGTTCTGCCATTTTTTCCGCTAAATGCATAGGAAAAGTACCTGCTTGATAATGCTTCTCAATAATCGGAAGTACTTCATTATCAACGAAATCCGACACTGACTCCTGTACCATTTTTTCTTCAGGCGACAATAAGTCATATATGCCCATATAATCGCAACCATGAATTGCCATATTCTGTATCCTTATACTAAAAGTGTGAATGAAATTATCAAAGAAATTTGTAAAGTTGAGTACAAAATTAGTCATTAGACGATGAAATGCCGGAAAATTGAGTGAGCTATCGCATAGATACGAATGCAGATACACGCCCGTTGATGAGTGTCCGACTTAGAATGATGGGAGATGAAGCCGAGAATCATCGCTCACAATGTATGTTTCACCCCCACCGTAGCATAGAAAGTGCGTGGATCGGCAGGAATGATTCCGGGACCGGGATAGCCATCAGCTCGACGAGTGAAATAGAGATTATCCAAAACATTATTAATGCCGCCCTCAATTATGAATATACCATAATGCCAACGAGCAGAAATATCTACGATACTATAAGCAGGTATGATACCTATAACCGCTGTGGATGAACGCTCGGCATTGGTTGCATCCGAAAAATGCCGGTCAGTAAAAGAATATAATACAGTAGCACTCAAATCACCATATCCGATGGTTGCCCCAATACGCATTGTCAGCGGTGGCACCAATTCCACTTCTTTGCCTGCAATGGATTTATCGGATGCTGCTTGGCTGTAAATACCATATTGATAACCAATATTAAAAAATGTGCTTAAATCTACAGGAAATGAATAATTCAATAATCGTGCATATTGCACCATAGTATAAGATTCTATGCCCGCAGTAAAAGACGAGGCAATATTGGTGCGAAAACGATACGGTAAATATAAAGGCGGGGCATCCGCTTTTTGTAATAAGCCGATACGATTATTATAGCCAAGATAAAAGACCGAAATATCGCAATAAATACCTTGAACGGGAATACCTCGAAAACCAATATCAATATTATAACCGCGCTCATCTTGCAAATTTGTATCAACGACAATATTAGGATTTGCAACACGAATATCGCTAAATGTAACAGAACGATAGTTTTGTGAAATATTCGAATATATCTCCAATGCTTCGGAGGGTCGCCAACTTGCACCGATACCAAAAAGCACAAATTGTCTTGGTTTTTCCACAGATTCTCGAATCATTGTATCTGCTACAATATTTCCTGCAAAATCACGAGTAATTTGTGAATAATATCCTTGGGCACGGGTGGCAATATATTCATAGCGCAATCCGGGTGTGATACTGAAATTATCTGATAGATTAAAAATATTTTCGACAAAAAAAGCATTATTCGTATTAGGGAATCTAAAATCAGACACTTCAAGCTTATTCGGTGACAGAAAAGTAAAATTAGCGGAAGAATCAGCCGAACCGTCACCTTGCTTTCGGACTGTTGTGCCGGAATATACGCGAAAGCCCATCGCTAAAGAAGAAGGAACACCGACAAAATCATGTTGCACAATAATACGTGTTTCATTGCCCCAATTAGCATATTCATCGAAAAGTAATTGTCTGTTTTGTCCTAAATCAGCAACCGTAATCCGCTCTAAATTACCTAAAGCACCGCGTTCTGCTATCAAACCAAAAAACTGAGATTTAATTTTGATATCATGATGTAATCGTGCATCAATACGCGCCGAAAATACATTCCATTGCACCTCAAACCAATTTCTTGCGCGCAATGATTGTTGGGGATTACGGGCAAAATCAGCATCGGATAAACCACCGGGTTGTTTTGCCAAATAATCCATACGTGTATAATCAAAACCAAGAACAATATTATCCGTGACACTAATATCCGACGCTACATATATATTTTGTAAGGAATATTGCGAATTAGGTCGCCACCCATTCCCTTTTTTGGATTGATAATAGCCATATATTCCAATAGATTTGTAACGAGTATTGATACTGTTGAATGTACTCAACATCCCGAATGAACCGGCGGATTGCAAAGATTCTATCGTTAATGTGGTGTCGGCAAGTGTTGGTTTATGAATACTGAAATTTAACATACCGCCGAATTGTGTACCGTATTGCAAAGAAGAGGCACCGCGTATGACTTCTATTTTTTCTAAAGCTTCTGCCGGAGGCGTATAATAACTTTCGGGATATCCCAAAGCATCCGCACTAATATCATAACCATTTTGTCGTGTATTAAAATTCGATGTTCTATTTGGACTTAAGCCACGTGCACCAATATTGAGTTGCACGCCGGAACCATCATTTTCCCAGACATTTATTCCGGCAACTCTACTGTAAATTTGTCGTGCTGTATTGGAAGCACGATTAATCGGTAATTCTTCCAGAAGTATTTGTTCCGATTTTTTCGATTCATAAATTGTTACATCCGATATTGAAGGCATGTGAAATTCAGTTGCACCATCGGAACGGTCGGCTTCAACAACAATTTCTTTTCCTTCATACGAATCCGGCACAAGAACTATAGTAAAATTTGTATCAGAACGTGCGGATAATCGAACTTTTCTCTCAAAATAACCCTTTGCGGAAAATGTATAAAGAATAGGTTGCGCTCCCCTATGCTGCAAAATTACTTTTCCCAATGAATCAGTGCGTAATGATAGTGCTGATTGTTTAGCAAAAATTGTTGCGGAAGGAATCCCTTTTTTTGTGCGGGAGTTAATAACAGTGCATTGTACGGTATATGTTTTTACATTTACCTCTGCAGCAGATGCATGAAGCAATGAAAAAATAAGACAAAAAAGAGGAACAATTAATCGTTGTAATGATATATCCATTGTTTTTCGCTAAAGTCATCGGAACATTCTAAAAGATTGATATTCGGATCTATCAATAATCTGCTTGGGCGACCATTAAGAGTTGCATATACTTCAGCCCGTACTGCCGCAATCATCATACCTTTTCGTCTATAATAATCACCCAAGAAATGTGCAAATTGTACTATCATATCGGGTTGCATCGCCATTTGTTTCTCTTGATGACGATTCAAAAATTCACTGTTAATCACCATTCCTTCTTTTCCCGATTGTGCATCTTTAACAAAAAATGTTGCAGAGCCGGATTTTTCCATCAGCATAACTCTCCAACCGAAACGATAGCCCTGTTCTGTCCAAAAACGATTACCTTGATACAGCAGAAAACGCCAAGGCACTATAATTTGTACAAAAAGTATTATTGCAAAAATATAGGGAATGCTTATATGTGGCATATATGGAGAACCTGATGAATAATCTGATGTACGATAAAATAAGGAAAGTACTTTTTTATGGAAATTTGCATCAAAAAAAATGAGAACACTCAATGACATAATCAGAGGAAAAACACCAATTTGAAAAAAATACCCAGTCATGGCATGAAAAAAAAGTACGGCACAAAAAGCAAGAATGCGAGTCCTTTTCATCATGAGAAAAAATGGTATAGTGCAATCGAATAACATCCCACCCCAACTGAATATATACGCAGTGACTCGCTCTTTGAAAATAAAACCAATCAAAGGGAAAGTATCTTGAGCAGGCAACCACAAAGAGAGTGGCATAGCTTTCAGCAACCACTCAGAATTAATTTTTGCAATTCCCGCATAGACATAGACAATAGCTATCATGCATCGTATAATATCCACATAATATCTCGGCACAGTTTCAGCTACAAAGGAAGAATTGCGTTTACTGTCTATTGAACAGACAATATGAGCCGGTATAAAACATAAAATACCCGCCATTACACTGACAAAATAATAATGATTCAGATAATATGTTTTATCAATAAGTTCAATATACGTGAATACCAGAAAGAACGCTATTATGCTTACTCGATAGTAAAAGCCGAGTATGATGCCAATCGTGGAAAGCAATAAACATAGGAAAAGTCCATAGACAAATTCCGGTGAATATGCTTGAATGAACTCAAGACCATAATAAGGAAAATGATATGACGGCTGAATATATTGTTCTTCAATCCAACCAAGAACAATAAAACGAAGAGTACTAAATAGCATTAGCATTCCAAAGATTACTCTAAAGAATGCTAATGAATATGACGAAGTCGTCCATGATATATACTGACGTATGAAGCCCAATGATTTAATCACCGTCCCCGCTTGAATATGTAATACTGATGCCTAACAGTGATGACATATCACTTTTAAAAAATCTGGTTATCTTCTGCAATTCAGTAAATATCTCATTCACTTTTGCTTGCTCATTTATCACTGCATCCGACAAAGCCTTATCCGGTGGATATTGTTGAAGTGATTTTTCCACATCGCCAATATGTTGAACTATTGAAGCACTTAATTCTTTACCGCCGACGGTACTTTCTATATATTCTTTAAACCCTATCCCATCATGTCCATGGCGTGTTTGCCCATTCCACACTCTGACAATTGTTTGCCAATGATATGTCAGCATCCTAAATCCCAAACCACTATAATATGCTTCCACCGTTGCCGGTTCAGGTTTTGTTTGTCCTGCCCTATTGCCCAAAGGAATACCCAATTTATAGTTTTTTATTGATTCAAAGCTTTTCACAAATTCATTGTATAATTCAGAAATGGAACTACCTGCATCCGTACCGTTTCGTGCAATAAAATCTGATGTATATGATTTCCAACTATTTCCGCAGCTAACTACCCTATTATGAATATCTTGGGTAATTGCTTGTAGATAATTTTTTCTTTTTTGACCTTCACTGCCCATGAATTTGGCAATTATCTCTTCATTCGTACCACTGAATAAAAGATATTCAACGCCCATAAATCCACGTGTATCACGGGCAAAGTTATTGAGCGAATTATCACCCGCTATTATATAATCCTCAATGCCTTTTCTTACTTGATCACCGGAAACCTTGACCGGAAAAGTAGCAATATCTTCGAGTAAAGTACCGAATGTGCCAACAGCCGGACCAAAATTAAACAAAGAACAATACTGCCACTGTGTATAACTTTGTATCCATGAATTTTGAGCATTTTGCAATGTCGCGATTGTGGGACTATTGATAAAATCAGTCACTGAATTGGAAAGGATTTGCGTTGTTCCCGCTAATCTTTCATATTCCGGTATTATCAAAGAATCGGCATAATATGACAAAAGAGCTCTTCTGTCAAAAGAATCTGGCGTTATATTATTCGTGGATTCATTGCCGCAGCTTTGTAATACCAATAGTATGACCAATGGAAAGACAAATACATATTTTTTCATAGCATTACGATATTATCTTTTTTGTTCGCTGATCCAATTTTTTTTGAATGCTTCCATGTCCGCATCACTAAAACCATAAATTGTTTTAATTTTATTACGGATATCATCAAAATTTTTCAAATATGTTGCCGGTTCTGTCACAAATAAATATGATGTCACATTTTGTGGATCTTTTGCCAACATCAATGTTAGAATTTCATCAATTTGTGCATCGGTAATAATTTTATTGGGAATAGTTTTAAATCCATGAATAAATCCGACTCCTTCAGAATAAGCATGAAGTGCGGCACCGATTTCGGCGGGGGTTGGATTAGTCTTTTTCAGACCATCTACAGTCGCATAAGAATAATTGACAACCGTTGCAAGAAGTGCTTTTTCCCAATTTTCACGAATTGCTTTTATTGCATTCTGTAAATCGGCGGAATACTTTGTTCCCGCTGCTAATGCTGCTTGAGCGATGCGGAAATTCTTTTGTATGCTGCGGTAAAAACCATTACCATCATTATTATCGCGGCGGGCTGCATATAATGCACCGTGAATATCTGGTTTTTGCGTATTTGCAGCGGTATTGGTATTCGGGAAACTCGGATCGGCACCATAGAGTACAAGTGCTTGATGCAATTTTTCTTTGGTGATTGTGCCTGTTAAATATTGCGTCACCGCATAATGATACAAAGCCGCTCCGAACAGACCTTTTTCTATAAGTTGTTCGGGTTCAATACCTTTTTCATCGAAAAGATAAGCACCCAAAACGCCCCCTTGACCATTTTGTTCCGGTGTTTTGAACGGATCATACTCCGTGCCGCTGGCGTACACAATTTCTTGCATATATGTCTCAAGTATCGTGCGATAATACGATGTTGAGGTTGCTGCAAAGCCATTCTCATTAAATAAAAGATTCAATTGAGCAAGATCAAGTTTAGTCCCTTTCGTTCTGCCCTTCTTTATCTCATTAGTCAGATTTACGAGCGAAGCACGCCACAAAAGAGGTTGCTTTGATGCTGCTGCAAAGCCCACTGTATCATAAGTCTGCGGAACTGTTAATGCTGGAAGTTGTTCCACCGGAGACTCTTCGGAACAGCCAATCATGAACAAGGCAAGCGATGCGAAAACAACAATACGTTTCATAGTATTTTTCATAGAAAACTCAAAAATTGACAAAAATCTTATTTAGACTAAATCTAAATTAAGGAAAAATTTTCACTTTACAAAATGTTATGAAAACTTCATATACTTGATGACAATTTTCTCATTTTGTCCATGCTGTCTAAAAAAAACGATATTTGGCAATATAATTGCCTAATTTTGTGCATATTTCTTATGTTTCATAATTACAATTGCATTATGTTAAGCCCAAATAGCGCGTACATTGATGCTTTATATGCGGACTTTATAATTGATCCGGATTCAGTAAGCGATCAGTGGCGACAATATTTTTTAACTCAATATAAAACAACAAGTAACGGAACTGAAGGGACAGTTGTTCCAACAGCAAATCTTGTGCAAACGGCTGCTATTATATCGCAACCGGCACCTTCGTCACCTCCGGTTTCTGCACCAAAACAGGAATTGTCAGCTCAACAACAACCAACCCCAATCATTTCAGAAAGCAAACCCCAAAACACAGTGAAACAGACAAACATCAATCTTGGACCGAACGATAAACCGGAGATACTCAGTGGCATTCCGGCGCGTATCGCTGACAATATGAATAATAGTCTTAATGTGCCGACAGCAACCTCTTTTCGTGCAATTCCCGTGAAGGTACTTGAAGAGAATCGTCGCTTGCTCAATAAATTTTTGGCAACTCGTCGCAAAGCGAAAGTAAGTTTTACTCATATTCTTGCTTGGGCTTTGGTGCGTTCATTGGTAAAATACCCAAGTTTGAACGATACCTTTACCTATATTGACGGTAAGCCCGCGCGTGTTCGTCGCAATGGTATCAATATTGGTTTGGCTGTGGACACCACTCGCAAAGACGGTACGCGGATGTTGGTCGTTCCCTCCATCAAAGATGCCGGTAAATTATCTTTTGCCGAATTCTGTGCTGCTTATGATGATTTGATTGCTCGCTCACGCAAAAATGCTCTTACCGTAGATGAACTGACTGGCGCAACCATATCATTGACTAATCCCGGTACCATTGGAACTATGGCTTCCGTGCCGCGTCTGATGGAAGGTCAGGGGCTTATCATCGCAACAGGCGGTATCGAATACCCTGCGGAATTTCAGGCGGTCATGCCCGAAGTTCTTTCAACGTTGGCTATCAGTAAAGTGCTCAATATCACCTCAACCTATGACCATCGTATTATCCAAGGGGCGGAATCCGGTGAATTTCTTGCTTATCTCAGCCAATTAATTCTCGGACAGCATAATTTCTATGATCAGATTTTTGCGCAATTACAAATCCCTTTCGAGCCAATGCGTTGGGCTACCGACAAACGCTTAAATCCTTTCGGTTCACAAAATGAACTTGAAGTCTTAGACAAAGAAGCACTCGTGGCAAAAATGATCCACTCATTCCGTGTGCGCGGTCATTTGCAAGCGAATATCAATCCTCTTGGCTTACAAACTTATTATTATCCCGATTTAGATCCTTCGCAATATGGTTTTACTATATGGGATCTTGACCGTCAATTCGATACCGGCGGACTCGGCGGCGTCAACCGTGCTACATTGCGCGATATTATCGAATCTTTGCGCGATACCTATTGCCGTCAAATCGGTATTGAATTTATGCATATTAATGACCCCGATAAACGTGAATGGGTGCAAGACAGAATCGAACCTTCGCATTTTGAAGTAAAATTCGATAAAGAAGAGAAAAAATATAATTATCTCAGTTTATTGGAAGCCGAAGCATTCGAGCAATATTTGCATACAAAATTTATCGGGCATAAACGATTTTCTCTGGAAGGCAGCGAAACTACATTATCGTTTATGGAAAAAGTCTTGGAACAAGCAGCGGAAGAAGAATTACATGCCGTTGTTATCGGTATGGCGCATCGCGGACGCTTAAATGTCCTTGCCCATTTATTAAATAAACCTTATGAAAAGATTTTTGATGAATTTGAAGGTAAATTCGATCCCGACTCTTATCATGGTAGTGGTGATGTAAAATATCACATGGGCGCACGCGGCGATTATCAAGCACGCTCCGGCAAAAATATTGAAGTATTACTTGCTCCGAATCCAAGTCACTTGGAAGCAGTCAATCCCGTTGTGGAAGGAATGGCTCGGGCAATTGATGATATTAAAGCCGATAAAACATTATCATCTGCTTTGCCTATTCTGGTTCATGGCGATGCTGCATTTATTGGACAAGGCGTCGTTGCCGAAACATTAAATATGGCACGCTTAGCCGGCTATACAACAGGCGGAACAATTCATGTTGTCATCAATAATCAAATCGGTTTTACTACCTCACCCGATGATGCACGCTCCACCACCTATGCAACAGGAATAGGAAAAATATTGCAAGTGCCTATTCTCCATGTCAATGGTGATGATCCCGAAGCTGTCAGAGCTTGTGCTTTATTTGCTTTTGAATATCGTCGTAAATTTAATGATGATGTCATTGTAGATATTTACGGCTATAGAAAATACGGGCATAATGAAGGTGATGAGCCGACATTCACCCAACCATTATTATATAAAAAAATTCGTCAACACACAGCAGTTCGCCAAGTATATCGCAAACAGCTTCTCGAAGAAAAAGCATTCACCGATGCCGAATTAACCGAGATGGAAGATAATTTCAAAAATATTCTCAATAAAGCATTTAATGAGCGTGTTGTTGAAAAATGGCAGGATAATGACAAACGCTATAATGATGACACCAAATTATTTGAGCCTGTCGCAACGGCAATTACAAAAGAATTAGCTGCGGAAATTACCAATGCCATAACCCATGTGCCCGAAAATTTCCACATTAATCCTAAATTAGCCGATTTATTGAAAAAACGTTCACAGATGATTGAAAATAATGAACCGCTTATTGATTATGGTATGGGCGAAGCTCTTGCCTTCGGTTCTTTATTACTTGCGGGGCATCCTATTCGCTTTACCGGACAAGATGTCAGCAGAGGCACTTTCAGTCATCGCCATGCAGTTTTATTTGATTTCCAAACCGAAGAATCGCTGATTTTACTTAATCATATTCGCAATAATCAAGAAAAATTACGCATTCACAATAGTCCCCTCTCGGAAGCTGCCGTCATGGGTTTTGAATACGGATATTCCACATTGCGTCTTGACGGTTTAACACTTTGGGAAGCCCAATTCGGTGATTTTGCCAATGGCGCGCAAATAATTATTGATCAATTTATTGCAAGTGCAGAAGAAAAATGGGGGCAATTATCTAATTTGACTCTTTTATTGCCTCATGGCTATGAAGGACAAGGACCCGAACACTCCAGCGCACGCTTAGAACGCTTTTTGCAATTATGCGCCGAAGATAATATGATTGTCTGCAATTTCACAACTCCTGCTCAATATTTCCATGCACTGCGTCGCCAAGTATTGGCAAGTTATCGCAAACCATTAATTGTCATGACACCCAAAGCGAATTTACGTCGTCCCGTGTCGCGGCTTTCTGATTTTACCGATAATGGCTTCCAAGAAATTATTGACGATATAACAATCGAAAATAAAGAATCAGTGCGTCGTGTTCTCTTATGTTCAGGCAAAGTATATTTCGATATAGTTGCTGAACGCGAACGCATTAATGCCAATGATGTGGCTATTATTCGTGTGGAGCAATTATATCCTTTCCATACAGAAAAAGCAAAATCCATATTAGCACAATATGCACGTGCTTCCCATATTGTATGGGTGCAAGAAGAACCCAAAAATCAAGGGGCATGGACATTTATCGCGCCATATTTGCAAGAATTATTATTAGTCAATCAGCAATTAAAATATGTGGGACGTGCAGCGGCAGCGGCTCCCGCAACGGGACTTGCAAAAGTCCATGAATATCAATTGCAAGAATTAAAACATTCTGCTTTTGCAAATATGTAATCAGCTTTCTATCCTTACAAAAGCGGCTCACTTACGGAGTCGCTTTTTTTTTATCTTCACTTCCATAAAAAAACAATAATCACAATTGAGGTATGTATGAAACGCTTTTTCTTTCTTGGGCTGCTCCTTTCTTTTCTCTCATTAGGTCTTGCTTCCGACACAAAAATACTCTCCTTTAAACATCCCGATAAATCTTCGACCATTATTTCATTGCCCGCTTCTGATTTTACGGAATTCAAGGAAGAATGGAAAGGAAAACATTATTATTATGTCTCCCAATCATCGCAAAGTGGGATTATATGCTCTTTATTTTTTTATTATTTAAGCGAAGCCGAACAAAAAGCATTACTCACAATGCGAGAAAAATTTGCCGTACCAAAAACAAGCCCTGCATTTCCATTTACTTATTATACCACATCATCCAAAGTAAGTAAAGATGAAAAAAATACATTTGAATGGGGCACGGTGGATGGTGATTTTATGTTCCGCCATGCAGATATTGAAGAAATGGGCGGCAGTAAAATACATCAGAAAAATATGTTTGCCTATGCAATGATTGGCGACGATATGTTTGCTACGGTGCATCTGTCCAAATTACTTTGCAAGCCCCAAGATTCTGTAGCTATGCGCTCCATGCTCCAAGCAATAACACTAAAGCGATAAATCAAATACATCAGAAAGAAAAAAAAGCGGCTTCACGCCCAAAACCAAATCCCAAAGGCAGACATAAAAAATCAATATACCTCTCCTACGGAGCTAATTTCATCATCAACCAAAATCCACACACATCCAACAAAAACAAACTTGCATCCAAAATTCCCCTCAATGAGGGGAATTTGAAATACATTAGCGTGAATCCCACAGAGATGACATAATATTTGATGTAATGCCATATTTTTGAATCAACGTTTTAGTACTTTGTGAATCGAATCTCCATGAAAATCACATTCATCCTTTCCTTTGTGCTTTGCTGTGTCATTGCAACAGCGCAAGAACCCGTTCAACTTGAAGTTTGGACAACCGTTAAAGGCAAACTTGACCAATTTGAATTCCCTCTTGGTATATCCGGGGGACTATCCTATGTACCTCAGTTCAAAAACGGGGCTATCCCTCATGCCTTCATTGTTAATTACCGACCGTTTGATGCCACATTTGAGCAAAGAGACGGCAAAGTTTTGACATGGGGATTTTCTACTCCTACTGATACCATAAACAGATATACATGGGGTGGTAAGAACTTTATTCCTATATTCTTCCCTGATATTAATGGCGATGGGCAAAGAGATTTTATGAATAAAAATGCTCTATATTTCTATGGAACAGTAGAAGATTTACCTGATACGACGAAGCAGTATCAGTATCCATCTAATGTACAAGGATATGCAAAAATGAATAATGATAACTGTGATGATTTGTATTATTATGGTACTTCGCCCGCGATTGTCAACTTTGTTTTTGGTAATAGCCAAGCCGGTACTTATCAAACTGCGAGAGTGATAAGTACATATCTACAAAAAGACTCTCAATTAGAAGAAGAAATGAAAGCTATTTATAAGAACAAGCAAGGTCAATGGCGACTTTTGACACAAAGCTATGGATGGAAAAGTGGTTTGTACAAAAGAATTTATCAATCAAAAAAATCAGCATTGCGATTATATGCTCTTGAATTTACCGTTGTCAATAAAGACAGCACTATTGTGACGGCAACACAAATAGATGAATATAAAGACCCGAAATGGTTAGAATTTGAAGAAGATTATGATAGCAAAGACCCAAGTATTTGGTCACCATTTAATTCGTCAAAATTATTATATCAGAGCGATCATTATCCGAAAATACTCTATTATGCTTCGATGAATACCATGCCCGACAAAGATAAAAAATATGATTCGTATGCAACATTTTTTGATCTTACCAATGATAAAATTGTTCCGTCGTATGAAAAAATAAGTTCATTTTTACTTCTTGGTTCTGTCCTCAAGCATAGTGTTGATGGTGATAAACAAGAAGATATTATTCGTCAAGATGGTGACTGGACTATAAAAATACTATCAATAGATAATAATGGTTTTCCAGTAATTAAGTTTATATTTCAAACAGAGTCAATACTACCACGAGGAAGAATGACACATGGTTTCTCCGTCAATGATATATCAGGTGACGGAATTGCAGATATAGCTTGTTTATTCCAAAATAATTCGACGGGTAATGCGATTGCAATACTAAAAGGACAAAATATTACTACATCTCTTGAAGATAAAACATATATATCTGAACCATATCCTATACCAAGTACAACACAATTAGCAATACCATTATATATTGCATCACCTCATCATTATACTTTACATTTATTTTCACAAACAGGCAAGGAAGTAAAAGTACTTTTTGACGGAGATTTATCTTCAGGCTCTCATACTCTTCATTGTAATATTTCTGATTTTCCTTCGGGTACATATATTCTTCGCCTTAGCGATGGTACAACATTGATTGACCGTTTAATTATTATCAATCATTAAGAGAGGGATACACAATGAAAAATCTGCTTTTTCTGGGTTTACTATGCCTTGTTTTTTCGGTTAATCTTTTTTCCCAAAGTGAGCCAAGCCCTTTATCTTTTAATTGGGGCTCATATACAGCACCATTTCATGATTCTTCCCATTCTATTCCAAATAAACCCGTACTTGGATGGCAATGGGGATATAATTACACAAGACTGAATAACTCACTTTTATCATCAAAGAAGATATTTTTATTTAGCCAAATGTTCTTTTAGCCAGCGTTTTAGATTTTCCATTGCTTCATTATTTATCCAATGTCCCCCTTGATACGAGTAAAATTCAACATCAATCTTTTCATTTTGCATCGCCCCTGCTAATAATTCTCCCGTTTGAAACGGTACGACAGGATCATCAGTGCTATGCATGACTAAAGCCGGAATACCGTATTTTCTAAGATTCTTCAAATTGTCTATAACTTTTCCTTCAGCATACATACTTGCACATATCGTTACCACTCCGGCATAGCGATGCGGATAGCGCGTTGCAATAACAGAAGCATAAAAACCACCTTGGGAAAAACCTACAATCAATGGCAATGCAGTTTTTAAGGGCAAAAATGACTGCGCATCTGCAATGATACTATTATACCATTGTGCCGATAGGTCAATAATTTCATCTTTGAGCGAATCGGGAAAATTTCTGTCCTCACCCGCTGCGGAATATTTTTCATTAAATGAAGAGGCGGATTCACGGAATTTCAAGTAGGCAGCTTCGGGCGAGATGACAATAGCATCTTCGATTGACATTTGCTGGGCTAATCGTAGCATCAATGTCGGGTCATTGCCATTACCATGAAGCATCACAATAAGGTTATAGCGTTTATTGGGCGAGTATGCAGGCGGATAGGCAATGCGATATCGTCCCATGCGAGTTTGCGGCACATAACGGAAAGGGAATATTTCCATGTCAGATTTGTTCTTTTCAATAAGTAGGCGCGCTTTATCGAAGCGTTTATGCCCGATAAATCGCCGGAACATGGTATCGGCAGCAATCAGTTCGGGTTTAGCATAACCTATGCGTGCAGCTTTTTCAAAGGCATAGAGTGCTGATTCGCTTTCTTGGAGCATTATCTTACATCGCGCTAAAGCAAGAGCCGCATCGGCATCTCGAGGCATTGCTTCCAACCAACGCTCATAATAGAGTGATGCCTCGGCATAATTGCGTTTCGACATCTCGGCATCTGCCTTCTCACGATAACTTCTCATATCATTGCCATTTTGCGCAAGTGATTCATTCGTAACACTTAACAACAATATTCCAAGACACGCTAAAAAAAATTTCACAAATATTTGCCCTCAAATGATGATTTATTAAAAAAAATTTCCGATTTTTGCGCCCTTTGATACGGGGCGTAGCGCAGTCCGGTTAGCGCACCTGCTTTGGGAGCAGGGGGTCGTGAGTTCGAATCCCACCGCCCCGACTATCAAAACCAAGCTCCAGCAATGGGGCTTTTTTTATTTCCAACTATGACGACTACACTTCCTGACCAACACACTATTACCCCTCACGCCAAACGAGCTTTGATTGCCGGTATGGTAGGCAATGTGCTCGAATGGTATGATTTCGGTATTTACGGCTATGTTGCTACTATTATTGCGCAGCAATTTTTTCCTCAAGGCAACACTTTAGCCGCACTTTTGGCAACCTATGGCGTCTTTGCCGCAGGTTTCATCATGCGCCCCGTCGGCGGCGTGCTGTTCGGTTATTTTGGCGATAAATACGGTCGCAAAAATGCACTTATTTTGTCAATTATACTCATGGCTGTTCCGACGGTTTCTATGGGATTGTTGCCAACCTATGATCAAATAGGGCTTTTCGCTCCTGCACTTTTAACACTTATGCGTCTTTTGCAAGGGCTGTCACTCGGTGGCGAATATACCGGTTCAGTGTCTTATCTGGTTGAGCATGCTCCGGCATCAAAACGCGGGCTCTTTGGCTCATGGGCTACTTTTGCCGGAATTGGCGGCATCTTACTCGGATCGGCAGTCGGTGCTCTCTTGACCAATACTCTCTCCAAACAAGATATCATGGAATGGGGCTGGCGATTGCCCTTTCTTGGCGGTATTTTTATTGCTGCTATCGGCGGTTATATGCGTCGCGGACTGCATGAATCGGAAATGTTCAACAATTTAAAAATAGAAGGCAAAGTAACACACAACCCTCTAACCGAAGCATTAACCACCTATCGCGCTTCTTTGCTGAAATCCGTAGGCATAACTGCAACATTAACTGCTACATTTTATATCGGGTTTATGCACATTTATTTATTTATGAACACAAAAATAGGTATGGCACTTAATGAAGCACTTGTCGGTAATACCATCGGTATGTGTGTGCTTGTGGCTTTAATACCTGTGGCAGGAATAATTTCGGATCGTATTGGAAGAAAAAAAGTCTTATATTTTGGTGCAGGCGGCATTTTTCTTTTCTCTGTCCCTCTTTTTTATATTTTGCAAAGCGGCAATCTTACCGACATGATTATTGTTATTACCATATTTGCGCTATTCGAAGCTGCATTATTGGGTGCTGTTGCAACGACATTAGTAGAATTATTTCCGGCAAAAATCAGATTTACAGCCGTTTCTTTGGGCTATAATCTGGCGATTGCACTTTTCGGTGGCAGTGCCCCCTTTTATTCGGAATTATTGATTGACACAACGGGCAGTTTTATTATGCCGGCTTTTTATCTGATTTTATGCTCGACATTGACATTAGTGACTTTGCGAACTATACCCGAAACATATCGTCAACCACTGCCCTAAAAAATGAAAAGCACCTCACGTGGAGTAAGGTGCTTTCCTTTAATAAAAAAACCGATATAGCTTATCGCTGTATAACAATCGGCACATGAATATATTTCTCGCCATATCGAATTACTGCATAATATTTACCGCTTGCCACTGCTGTACCTTGGGCATTTAATCCATTCCACAGAAAAGTATTTTTTCCTGAGTCACGCTGTTCTGCACTTGTCTGCATAATAGTATTACCTTCCATATCACTAATGGTAATCTGTACCATAGATGTTTGAGGCAAAGTATATTCTATGGTCACCGAACTATTCGTCGGATTGGGCATGGTTTGCACATCATGTTTTTCTAATTCATCCGCAATTGAACTTGTACCTACATTAAGTGTCATGGGTTCTAATGCATTCCACACATCA
Organism: Candidatus Kapaibacterium sp.; assembly: GCA_017302855.1. Lineage (GTDB taxonomy): Bacteria > Bacteroidota > Ignavibacteria > Kapaibacteriales > UBA961 > UBA2353. Next base: position 4,137 of record JAFLBY010000041.1, on the reverse strand, counting down.
TCGGCATTCGCGCTGCCATCACCATTGATAGCATTACCTACGGCACGTATCGTATATGTTCCGGCTGTCGTTGGTGCTTTCCATGAAAAATCCCAACGTGCTTGACCACTTTCCATTTGTTTCGGAGAGCGATGAGTTAATTCTCCACCACCTGCTAAACGGCTTCCGTCGCCTGCTGTAATGGTGCCTGCATTTCGATTAGATGCATCAGAAATTTTAAGATTAAATCCGGCAGAAGTTTTGGAAGAATGTCCAACAATAATAAATAATTGTATGGTTGCTCCGGGTTCTACATTCATTGAACCGCCCGTAACTGTGGGAATATCAACGGTTGTTTCAGAGCTTTTCTGACCATGACAACCGCCACCACCGCAACCGGAGGTCGTTCTACCTGTCTGCCCACCACTACCTGCAAAAAGAGTATCGGAACATAAGAGCATTACTACTGCTATCAATGAGCTTTTAATAAAAGTTTTCATAAAAAAACAAAAAACAATAAAGAAATTATTTAATAATTGTAAACGGTATTGTAAACGATGATGTACCCATTCGGATAAGAGCATAATATTGACCATTGGCAATAGTATCTGTACTCCACGTGAAATCCACAGAATCCATTGCAATTTTATCAACAATATTTCCAACAATATCACTAATAATAATTTCTGCTTTTCCGGATTGGGATTGCATAGAAAAAGTAATATTATCGGAAGCAGGATTAGGATAAAGACTCATAAATTGCTGCGATGGTATTTCTTCTTCTACTGATGAAACGGTGGTTGACCCCATCACAATAATAGAATGAGTTTCTGTACCGGCGCGGAAATTTAATAATGCAGTGCGCGGACCTTCGGTTTTTGGTGCAAAGCGAATGGTTATATTATGACAGTCACTTACCTTCATTACACGCGGAATATTATCTTGATTTGTTATAGAAATGCCTGTTTGTGTCTCAAATATATCCACATTGCTCACTTCAAATTCTTTTGTACCTGTATTGCAAATTTTTACCACAGAATCGGAAGTTTGATTATTAGGAATTGGTTTGAGAATAATCATTTCTGCCGGTTCTACAGATGTTTCACAACTTTGCATGGTTAAAGTCATCACAGAATCATTACCATTAGTATTTCCCGAAAAAGTAATTACTAATTTTTTCTGACCTAATGATTTAGGAGCAAATGTAAAAGTCAGAGCTTTACTTTCTTTTGGCGCAACAGTCATTGGGGCTGTCGGTGATGCGATAGTAAAATCTTCAGTATCACCGGAAAGTGTCATTGCAGGCACCAATAAATCAACATCACCGGAATTAATAATCCAATTAGGTAAAGAAAATGTTCTACTTTTTCCAAGCGATGTGCAATTAAATCTAAAATCTTTATCTTGAAAAGCAAGAACAGCACCAACAGAACCATTGACCACAATATTCGCAGCCAAGCTATTGACTTCATTACAATTTCCCGTCACAACACATTTATATGTTCCTTGATCGGATTTTTTTACTTTGTTAATAATCAAAGGATTTGATGTTGCACCGGTAATGGGTTGATCATCTTTCCACCATTGATATTGAGCATTTGCATTAGTTTCCACAGACAATACCAAAGCTTCACCTACATTTACAGTTTTTGCTTCGGGCTGTTTTGTAATGGAAAGAACAGGCGATAAACGTACCTTAAATTTTGCGGTTGTTTTTAAGGCACAGCTATTGGTGACAGTCACTTCATATTCGCCCGTATCTGCAACACTCAAATTAGTCCATGTAATTGATTTTGAAGTGATAGCGGGCAAAGCTTTACCTTGTAATTTCCAAGCAAACGTTAATCCTTCTTCGTCAGTGATAGGTAATTCCAGTGAATGTTGAGTACCTGCACAGAGAAGTGTGTCTTTAGGATTTTCATTGAACTTGGGCGCACCCTTGGCAAATAATGTTGCTTTTTCCGAATTAATTCTTGTGCCGCATCCACCACGCACTTCACAATCATATTCCCCCACAGTATTGGAATTTACATTTGCAATCACGAGCGTAGCCTTATTTCCACCGGCAACGTCTTTACCATTGCGTCGCCAGCGATACGCTAATTTCCAACCCGTAGCTTCTACCGACAAAGTAGCTGATTTACCTTCACATGCTGAAGTTGTTGCAGGACTTTGGGTAATTTGAGGTGCTTCTAATCCGAAGAAAAGCATATCGGCTGAAAAAACATTTTGCCCACATCCGGTAATTTTCACACTATATGTACCATTATGCGAAGGATCAACATTTTGGATACCATACGTTGCAGCATTAGCACCGGGTATATCCTGTCCATTTTTCCGCCATTGATATGTGTAAAGCGTATTATTATCTGTGGTTATTCTAAATGTACGCTCAGCACCGAAGCAAACGGAATCGCGCGGTTTAAGATCCGTAACAATAGTTGGCGCTGCACCTACCGAAAATGGTGCATTACTTTGATCTACCTCTGTGCCTCCGACTGCACGAATGCGCACAGAATAATTGCCTCCCGGTTGTAAAGTCCCGGGCAAATTCCATGTAAATTGACCTAAAGAGGCATTGACTACGGTTATAGGATTCCAAGAACCGTCTCCGGGATTATAATCCAGAGCCACTTGCGCAATACCTGCGGCAGTCCATTTTATAATTCCCGTACCATTACGACACCAGACTTCTCCGCCATTAGGTGCGTCTAAAGACAAGCCGGAAACATTGATAGTGATAGGATTCATAACTCGCCAGTTATCGCCGGCATCGTCAGAGCTATTACCATTGACGGCATTGCCCGCCGCACGTAAGGTATATGTGCCCGCTGCCGTAGGAGCTGTCCACGAAAATGAATAAATGGTTTGACGTGGCGTACCGCCAATCGGTTGAGGCGAAGAATGGGTAAGCTCACCACTTGCCAATCGTAAACCTGTGCCGGCTGTAAATGTTCCTACATTAGAACCACCTGCATTGACAATGCTGATATTAACACCGGACGTAGGTGCACTGGCATGAGCGACACTAATTTGAAAATTTCGTGTTTGCCCCGGAGTCATTGAGATTGATGTTGTACCGAGAGGTAATACATTGACTGACGTGTTAGGACTTTGACTACCACCATGGCATGTACCGCATCCTGATTGACTTCGTCCGATGACACCACCGCTATTCGCATGGGCAGTATGAGAAAAGACTATTGTCATCATGACAATACATAGTGAAGAGTACAACGTTTTCATAATAAAAACCTCGTAAAATATTTAATCATTAATTGTAAGTATTTTTGTTATTGAATCGAAATTTGTTGAAAATTCACGCAAAGAACTTTTGGCTGGTCCTTCCACAACTTTGCCATTCACATCGAAGAAAGAATCATGGAATTTACACCATATATTTTTTCCTTCAAACGGATCTTCGACTTTTCTGGGGTCCGGGGGCTCTATTGGATTGGCTTCATGCGTACATAAAGAGGTAAATACCTTATATTCCGTAGCAGAAATTTTTATGATAATAACAGGAATATTGTTATTTAACGATTTATTATTTTGCGTTATTAAACGTTTTATCCCTTGTCCGTCAATCAAATTTTTTATTTCTTCATCGGTTTCGGTATTAATAGTAAAAGTATTGCCCGTGGGAGTGAGCGATACTTTGTTTACATCTGTTTCACATCCTTGCAATGCAGAGAGAATTAGTCCACTGCAAAGCACACCACCGGTTGTGAGAAGGGCATTTTTACAAAAGTCCCTTCTTTGCTGATTTTCTAATATTGGTAATGTATTCATAAATTCACAATTATTATTATTTTTCTCCGGTAGCACCGAATAATGCAGCTTCTAATTGAATGGTTTCACCGACTTTACTGCCTACAATACCGCCTTTTCCTTTAACATTATAATCTTTTAAAGCAACCGAAAAATTGGCATTAATCATCACTAAATCGCCCGCAGCACGTTTTTTTGTTGCCTCGGATTCTTTCACATATTTCATTGTTATGGGAATTTTCATTTCTTTTGACACACCGTGCAAGGTAAATTTACCAACAGCTTGTGCTTTGATCGTGATACCATTATCTGAAGTCACTTGCACGCCCTCAAGTTTAAGCACTTGAAATGTAATGGTAGGAAATTTTTCTGCATCAAGCCATTCTT